>JBAXXH010000150.1:0-8669 GCA_037127995.1 Methylococcaceae bacterium
ATTGATTGATGCAGTAAGCGGCGGCTTTTTTTCCGGCTGAATCGTCTTTACGGCTGCGTTTAACCGCATGAACAATTTGTGCGCCGGAATGCCATTTGTCGATCATCTCGGGAATAAAGCCCGGCGGATGCTGTAGATCAGCATCCAGAATGATAACTGCTTCGCCTTTGGCATATTCAAGTCCTGCCAGCATCGCCGCTTCCTTGCCAAAATTGCGGCTTAGGGCAATACCTTTAATCCTGTGTTCGACTTGGGAAAGCTGGCATATTTGCTGATAAGTTTGGTCGCTACTGCCGTCATCCACGATGACAATTTCCCAGTTGTTTTCACACGTATCCAGAGTTTCAGCAATCTTAGTGATGGCTTCTTTTAAGCCCTGGCTTTCATTATAAGCAGGAATAACTGCGCTGATGATGGGGTTTTGTTGGTTTGTTAAGTTCATGTTTTTAATTAATTAATTTATATTATTTATTAAAACTACAGATTTTCATGTCAATACACCGGCTTGCCAATCACCAAGGCTCACTTAAAGCATTGATAATATCCCGTCTGGAAAGAACGGTGGCACAGCGTTCCCACAGATTAGCTTGAGGGTCAATCGTGCTGCGGTACTTAGGAATGCACATGAAATAACTTAGGCATCTTGCTCCCTCTCCCACCGGGAGAGGGCTGGGGTGAGGGGATATAAATGGTCAAGTTATTTCATGCACGTTCCTTAACGGAAAAGGCGTCCTCTGCCATCTTTCGTTCATGTATGTAAACATCCATTCTTTTATCAAGCTCCGCCTCATCCTGAATCCACTCATCGTCAATGGTATCGGGCAGGTTACCGAAAATATCATAGGTGTCCTTAAGTCGCTCAGACAGGACATTGTAAACTTTTAGCGCTGGTCGCCATAGAGAGCGTTTTTCCAACGCCAACTTCATCAGCAAGCAACAAACGGACTTTACCGTAGATTTCACGATGCTCCAGAAACATCGTCACAAACGAACGTTGCCACGGTTGTAGCTGCTCACCTCCGCGATAGATAGACGCTTCTGCCATTGCTGCGGCAAGAACATCCTGAGGCTTAAGGGCTTCTACCGTTACCTCTTGCCGATTAGCAACAGGTTGAATCTCGGCTAAAATCGCTTCAGGAAGCGGAACGCCTTGGTTCCAAAGCGCCCAAAACTCCTGTTCAATCCAATCAGCACTGGCGTCGTCATCCTGCCCGACTAATTCATAGTTGTGTGCAAATGCGCTTTTGGAATCATTAACCGAACCGACAAAGGCTTTACGACTGCCATCGGCATAGTGGATTGAACCGGCTTTGCCATGCAGAAACAACCGCTCTTTGGGTACTACCCGTATCTCGACGTTACCGGCATTAAGCAGCTGATCAAGCAGTTGATACCGCAAAGCCTCCGCTTCAACATCGACCTGGTTTCAGCGTTCTTTGAGTGCCCTATTTCGATCGCTTGCCACCAAAAAATCTACCAGATCCAGCTCAGAATTACAGACAATTTTGACTTCCGGTATTTTAGCAATCTCTTCACCCACCAGTTCAAAAATAGAACTGCGAAAGTAACCGGCAATACGAAAATACTTTACCGCACCTTGTAGCGACTTTGCCAGAAACTCGGTGTCCAGTCGTTCGTACTTCTCAAGCAATTTTTTTAAATCGGTTTCTTTGGTTTCTCCGTTTTCAAACGTTAAAATAAAAACATAGTTTTTTAGATGCCTAAACTCGACTAATTTCATGAGTTACTCCAACGGTGCTAATTTGTGAAAGTTTTGGGTATTCCACATTTCAATCAATTTTTCTTGGTACAACTGTTTGGCTAGTAATTTAATACGTTTTGAATACAAACCCAGGTTTGAACTCCAAATGCCTGTTGTTCCGGTTTTTTGGCTTGACTGAGTCAATCCCGGATAAATCAAGTTGTTTTCGTTAGTCGCGACGCCTGCGTCGCGACTATAACTCGTCAATAGGTAAGCTGTCTGGTCTCAGCTATGATTTGATAGACTCACCTGCATCATTTTTTAAAGTTTAATGAATAAAAACTAGAATGTCGTGTTACAAGCGTTGATTACGCATGTCTTCGGCCAAAATGCGGGCGGCACTGGCTTCTTTATCCGGTTGAAAAGTCTTCGTGGGCTTTAGAACCCCGCGTTTTTCAGCAAGCTAATCGGCTATTTTGGCAAGCAAGGCTTTATTTTGATTATAGTTAGGACAATTGTCCATCAGGTGCAACAATACATCATCCACTTCAACTTCTTTGGTTAGCTCATATAAGGCATAAAGCAACGCGCGTAAAGGCGTATTAGCCAGCTCCGCATCGCCTGACATCAGGGATGATTTAAACTCAGAAGATAATTTAAGCCGTGCCGCGTTTGCTTTGGAGGTGTCACTCATCAGTTGATCAAAGCGGTGGACTTTAAAAGCCTTGGCAAAGTTTTGATAGTTATCCAGTGATTTGCTGCCTTGATGTTCCTTCTCGGTCATTTTAAGATAAAAGCGTTCCACAGCAGTCAGTTTTTGCCATTCACCTTTCTCAAAACCGACCGGCACCAAAAATTGTACGGCGGTCAGTACGGCAAAATCGATCAGTTCATCGACAAAGGTCTTTATGCCTTTTTGACGAGGCGCTTCGGCTTCAACGACCATATTTTTACCGTCAATGATGGAATAAGCTGTCAGCACTTTAAGCGCCGTCACTTGCAAACCGATTGCCCAAATGATGTTGGCCATATCAGCCCCAGGAATGAAGCCATTTTCTTGCCAATCAGAAAGATGAGAGCCAACAAAATCAATCACTTTTTGCTCCCGTTTTAAGTCGTCAGCGGTAACTGAGCGGAATTGATAGTCAAATTTCTTTGATACCTTAGACTTCTTTTTCATCCACTACACACAATAAAGCCGTTCCTGATAAATATCGTCGGAACGAGGTATAAAGTCTGATTTTTCCCATAGCCGTATGCCGTTTTTATTGTCTTTACCGTCTTTGTAATCGCCGCGAATAGCATTGATACTTATTCGGAACATGGTGTTTCCATCGGGTGAATGAACAACATCACTATCCTGTAATGTCCCAATCTTTGCTTTTTCCACTTCAGTATCAGTAGCAACATGTACTATTTCAATGTCATAACGTTTTTCGGCGGGCACGGGAATAAGTCGAGCGACCATCTTGTAACCTTTACTTATAATTAAGCTTGGTAAGAGAGGAACTTTCCAGCTACTTTCAGGACATTCAATTTCAAGGCAATACAGAAATACTTTTGCTCGCCAGCCATTGCCATCAGTTTCCACTTCCAGAGCATCCATTTCTGATTGCACTTGTTTGGCGAGTTTCTTCTGAGCAGCCTCTATTTCAACCCGTTTTTTCGCATTGGCTCCGACAATATTAAAACTGCCCCACGTTAACATACAGGCAATCGGATTTAAGTCAGAGGCGTACACATCACAACCCAATCGAGCTGCTTCAAAGGGAATTTGACCGCTACCACTAAATACATCAGCTACGCGAGGACGATGACCAAAACGGGCAATGCCAATTTGCTCAACCAACTCAGGGAATGAATAAGCCGTGGTGCCAAGATGCGCATTGACTCTAGCCCAAACGTGGGTAAAAATCGCGTCACCACATTCTTGAGGGCGAGACGCTGCTCTAACCCATTCGTTATAAGGTGCCTTAATCTCGATCTCTTGTTCTTGTGCAAGAAAAAAGCGACTGGCTTTGTCATTTTTATTTTCAAGCTTGAGCTCAAGGGATCGCCTATCCATTCCCATCAGTAACTTAAAAACCTCCGCTGCGAGACAGGAGTCGAGTAGTCCCCAGAAGCGATAGTGCATGTGTTTTCACGAAGCGTTTTTTGCGTAGTGGAAATGCAGGCTTTACGAAATCGCGTCGAGTCATTGGAGAGCATGTGAACCACCCCTTGTTGGGTGGTGAGCGAGTGACCAGGACGGCTGGGGCTTGCGTAGCAATCTAATTGGTCGCGGTATTTTTGAGGATTTCCACGCTGGGAGCAAGGGAAATCTTTACTCAAAAATAGCGACTCCCCGCAAGGTCTTTAAGCAAATTGTCCGTTGCAGGTAGTAACGCACCCAAGATACTGGCTTTATTGAGAATCAGCGGTTTCCAGCCTTTCCAGTAACTACCCAAGGCAGTCAGTGTCTTACCAGAACCTGTCATTTGTTCTTTAAAACTTTCCGCTGAAATCTTTTGAACGGGAACAAATGTTCAATTAACGCGGGTTTGTCTTGCCATTCGAAGGGTTTAAGCATGGGTTTATATTTCCTTGGTTTCAACAAAACCAATTTTCAATTGATAAATCAGTAAAGTTTTTAAAATTATCCACGTTGCGCGTGACTAAAATCAAGTTGTTTGTTTTTGCTACCGCTGCGATTTGGGCATCGACAAAAGGCGGTGTTTTTCAGAGTTGCTGCAAACGCGCGGCTGTTTCACCCTGCCATTTTGCCGCCGCTTCGGTATAAGGCAAAATTGGAAACTTAACCAAAACGGATTCAAGGTAATCATTTGTTTTCAATCGTTTTTTAGAATCTGGTAATAACGCAACACCACGCACCAATTCATAAACCACAAATGCAGCAATGGCGATTTGTGCATGATAACGTTCTATATTTTCAATGACTTGCTTATTAGGTATGGCTTTTAACGGTTCTGAGATGGTATCCAGTAAATAAACCAAACTCATAATTTAAAGTCTCTATCGGCATCTGTTTTTCTATTTTCTTCAAAAATTCTTGTATCGATATCAATATCTTCGGCCTGGCATTTATTCAGAAACGCTTTTAAAGCGACACCGGCATCATTTTTTATTTGCGTTAATTCGTAAATAACCGCAATTTTTGCCCGCCCAGCGGGAATATTTTCGGGCAACTGAATATGTAGTTGATGATCGACAGGAATGTCGGTTTCTATTTCATAATAGGCTTGCATGGTTTTTTCCTAAATAATGGGTGATTGGGTTAGCACTAAAAAATCATAGTTCATTATTCATACCGGCTAATTCTTCAAGCAATTCAGCTTTCGTCATATTCATAACAGGCACTTCACAATTTTGCATTCCACCATAAAAGCATAAATATCCATTGCAGCTAATTCTGCTGCTTTTGATAGCGTGACTTTTGCATTTTTAAATAACCACAATGCATAGCTAAGGCGCATATCTTGTTCAATCTCTTTTATAGGTTGTAAGGCAACAAATTCATTGGGAAGGTTGATTGCAATTTGCATGGGTTAATTCTCTTTTTAAGTATTCTCAACAGGATAACGTAAAATTAATTCCTTAATTTCTTTATTAGACAAAGCCTGTTTAGCGCGAAACTTAATCAAGTCTTCTGAATTTTTTGTTTGTAAATTGGGTAGTTCATAAATAATAGCCACCTTGGCTTTACCTTCAGGAATATCATCAGGCAGCACTAAATTAAGTCGGTGATTTTTAGGAATGTCGATTTCTATTTCATAATAGGCTTGCAAGATCGGTTTCCTTAAAAAAATTAGTTATCTCCAAAGTCAAAAATATCCATTAACATTATCTCTTCGTCACCCTTTTTCTTTTTGCTTTTGGGTTTAACTTGCTGTCCTAATTGTATGCCTGTGCCATCGGATAACGCACAATAAAGTGCCTTGCGCCAACCTCGCTGGAATTGACCGGCCAGCCTGGCTTCGGCAGCGGTTTTGGAATAAAACCACCAGCGTTCTTCAGGACGCAGGGCCAGCCACTTTTGACAAATGAACAAACATTCTGAAGGTGAGGCATGTTCAACTGCCCAGGCTAGAACACAAAGCTCTCTTCCCAAGAAACGATCCAGTTTAACCGTGCCGGTATTCCAGGTACCGGTACTTTGTTTTTTTGCCTTTAAGCGTGCATTAAAATCTCTGCGGACATCGTCCCTAATTTTGGTCTAGAGTTCACGTGCAAGAATAACACGACATTCTGTCGTCTCACGACGACTCTCGTCACCATCAAAGCCATAATCTTCATAAATGCTGACAGCATCACGGGCAATCGCCGGAATCTCCACATAGAAACAGTGAGCCCCAAAGCTGGCGGGCGCACCGAAATCGGTGGTTTGCATCATGCCTGAATTACCTCGTCATTAACCAATTCTATACCCAGTGACTTGGCAAATTGCTCTAAATCATGACCGGTCAGAGCGTTGGCTTTTTTGAATTGCATGACAACGGGCGCTTCTGGCGCAACTAAGGTTTGTAGGTGCAGTAAGGCTTTTTCAATAAAGTCCGCATCAATCTTCATCTCACCCAAGGATAGATGGATCACTTTAGGCGCAGAACCAATATTGAGTGTCACTTGTTCAAACGTGATGTTTTTGTTTTTGGCAAATTGTAGGCCCTGGTAGGTTTTTGAAGCATTATCAAGACGCTTGGGTGTTGGGCTATAAAGTTGTGCCGGCTTATTTTTGATCATCAGCAGTTCTTTGGAACCTGATTCTGGAAACATAAAGGTACGCTTCTCTTCCAAGCCTTCACATTCTGTGAACACATAGACGGTCGTTGCATGGTCACCGATGTCAATGGCGTTGGTGTAGTCAATACCGTTACGGGCTTCTGAACCATCCAGGGTATAGCGAAGAGTGCCTTTAGGCGCGACAAAAAGTTCCACTTTTCGGGATACCTCATCAAAGCGATTTCTGATGGTTAAGGTATTTGTCCAGGTGGTTGGATGTCCCGTCTGGTTTTTTTCGCTAGGATCAACGGCTATAAATTGTACCCGCAATGCCTTGGTTACCAATACGTTATCTGTCAATATGGGGGATTGGGTGGTTACCGCTCTGTCTTCTTGATAATGTATTTTGGGGCTGTTTCCCGCATTAACAACGTCCACTTTTAGGCGCACTTTGCCGTTATCGTCTGGCGAGGTATCGGGAAAAAATAATACCTAGGTTTGCTTGGCTTTTTGGTGAGGTAGCCATTATTTAAGTCTTCCCAGATACCTCTTTGAAAGGCTTCCTGTGCGAGTTGATCAAACCCTTTTGAAGGCAGCCAAGGTATTTGGGTTTTCTGCTTCATTTTATCCAGCAGATCGGTCTTTCTGGCTTCATCCTGTGCGCCGAACAGTAATTGCTCTGCTCTTGCCCTTAGCGCGTCAAAGTTTTCCGGTATTTGTGTATAAAGCTTAATGGGGTCGGCCGTCAGGGTTTTTATAATCTGACGTTCTCCGTTATAAGGTTCATTTGATGGATAAGTGCTATCCAAGGCTTTGGGGCGAAGTCAGTCTACACCTTGAATATTACCGGGGAACATCAGTTTATCAAACACGTCCAGAACGGTTGTTTGAAAGTCTTGCTCGTATTGGGCTTTTTTCTCATCCAGTTCTTTTCGTTGTGGATGCGTTGCGTTGATTTCGCTATCGGTCTTAACGACTGCATAGACATGACGTGCCGCTTTATCCAGGCTTGCCATTGAAGACTTTTCACCGGAGAGCACCAGAATATTGTTTTTGTTAATCAGGCTGTCAAAAAAGCGCTTTACTACTTCTGGCGGCGCTTTGCCATCCGGACTGATGATTAATAAAGCGCGGGTGGTTTTTAAAACCGCCTCAGCTTCATCCATTTCCGGTAGGGGCAAAACACGATCATAAGATTCTTTGGTGGTGGGTTTATACATCTCATCCAAGCGATGGCGTATCAGTTCGTCCACTTTGTTTTGAGGCGCTTTATCAGCATAACCTTGAAGCTTTTTGGTCAGGTTTTCCTGGCGGTCAAAATAACTTCGTCCTTCTTGTGTTTGGTGCAGATACCAGGCGGCTTTGTGTAATTCTGTAAAGGCCGCGCGAAAATCACTGGCCTGCCGGATCGGGTCAATCAGACATTCAAGCATTTCACTTTCTGACAAGCCTTTGATTGAGTTGACGGCTGTTGACAAGCTGGCCGTCAAGAGTAGTGTACCCACTTGTTTGGCGTAGTTATTACCGTTATCCAAGTCAATAATCTGGGCGTGTGCACTATCAGTAGAATCCCACAGGTCTCTGGCGATAACATCGCGCATTTCTGAAATATCGGCGAGTTTTTCCCGGACATCGGCTATGGAAAGATCAAAATGTTGAGCGCCTATTAAATAAACGTCTTCGTTACTTTCTCAAACAGATTTTAGTAAACGAGATACCAGTTCCATTAAGCCACGGGTTTGCTTAAATTTTTCATTTTCACCAAGACGATTGGCATAAACGCCGGCAATATCGGCGATTTCATTATGATCAGAAATCGACAAAAAGAGTCGTTTTCTCAGGATCTCATAAATTTCATTGGATTCAAGATTGACAGGGCTAATGCTGACTTCTGCACGGCCAATTTCTTGGGTGGCATCATCCAGGGCTTTTTGTATGAGTCGACCGCCGGTATCGTAGGCGGCTTCCAGATCGGAAACAACAATACAGACATTCTTTTTTCTGTGCTGCGGTGAGCATGTTTGAGAATGCTCGGGTAATGACATCCGCAACGGTGCCATTGCCTAATACTTGGGTGCTGAAATAATGAAAATAAGGAGGCATCTCATCGAGCAGGATCAAGATAGGTTCATCACCTTCAAAAAGTTGAACCCACGCTTGTTCATCCGGTGCTTTTGCGCCTGCCTCACAGTATTCTTTAAATAGTGTCTGAACGAAAAAGCCGATTTTGAAAAAAAACCACGCAAATTCC
>JBAXXH010000151.1:0-8628 GCA_037127995.1 Methylococcaceae bacterium
ATTTTGCTTGGGGGATTTTTTTGGCTTATTGACAGGGGCAGGCTAATGGGTGACACTATTTTCCCCAGCGATGCCAGCTTCAGATCTAGGGCAAGTTTAACGGTTTGCTTAAAGCAGTCATGAAAAAACGTAGTGTGATCTTTACGAAAATAGCTTAGTCACTGTAAATAAATAACTGGCCGTTTTCATAAGTTTTGATATGATGGCGGAATCAAGGCCGTAGCCCAAGCAACAGGTTTGGGAGAGCAGACCATTCGCCGAGGATGCTAAGAGATGCGTCATGATCGAGCTGCGATAGGACACAGTGAACGACGGACTCGGCACACTGGAGGCGGACGCAAGCCGCTACCGGTCATAGACCCGAGTTTGGTCGCAGCCTTAGAGGCACTGGTAGACCCTACCGCGCGAGGTGATCCGATGTCACCTTTGCGATGGACTTGCAAGAGTACACGGAAGTTGGCTAAGGCGCTATCAGAGCAAGGACACGAGGTGAGCCATACCCGAGTGGCACAGCTGTTGGCGGATTTGGATTATAGTTTACAGGGCACGCGCAAGAACTTGGAGGGAGTGTCACACCCGGACCGAGACACCCGATTCCGCTATATCAACCGTTGCGTAAAAGTGTTTCAGCGAGCGGGGCAACCGGTAATTTCGGTTGATGCGAAAAAGAAAGAATTAGTGGGGATTTTTGCGAATGCAGGGCTTGAGTACCAGCCACAGGGACAGCCGGAGCAAGTGCGTACCTATGATTTTCCAGACCCCCAATTGGGCAAGGTTTGCCCTTATGGCGTGTATGATTCCACGCACAATCGAGGCTGGGTCAGTGTAGGGATTGATCACGACACGGCTCAATTTGCGGTCGAATCTATCCGGCGCTGGTGGCGGCATATGGGCAAAGAGTGCTATCCACAAGCACAGGCGTTACTGATTACGGCGGATGGTGGTGGGAGCAATGCCAGCCGTAATCGGCCCCGAAAAGTTGAATTGCAAAAGCTCGCTGATGAGACTGGTTTGGCCATTTATGTACGCCACTTTCAGCCTGGTACCAGCAAATGGAACAAGATCGAGCATCGGATGTTTTGCCATATTACTGAGAATTGGCGAGGGCGTCCGTTGATCAGCCATGAAGTTATTGTGAATTTAATTGGACACACAACTAGGGAAGCTGGTCTCACGATTCAAGCCGAGTTGGATGAGAACAACTATCCCACGGGGATCAAGGTGAGTGATGAAGACCTGAAAGGAGTTAACCTCTCGCCTGCAAGATTTCATGGCAAGGATTGGAACCATGCCATCAAATCTCGACGATAAAGAAGATAAAAACGGCCAGTTATTTATTTACGGCTACTTAGCACTCGAAAGTTAGGGCACCCCATCTGGACGATAAACATGAACGAGATATCTTCTTTGCAACGCCTCTCTATCTCTCTGGAACTGAACGTTCCCCGACTATAGGCATAGATAAGAATCGAGACTATCAGCTTGGGGTGGTAAGCATGTTGGCCTTTGTCGCTATAAAGTTTTTCTATAGCCGCTGTATCAAGTTGATCGAAAAGGTCACGGTAAACAAAACACTCGTGATCGTCTGGAAGCAAATCAAAAATATTGCTGGGGGAGAACAGTCCGATATTAAGCGCGATGGGCGATTGTTTGAAAGGAATATTCATCAGTGGGTGATTGTTTTTAGCGTAAGTTACAATTTTACCATGATTGGCTACGTTTTCGGACAGCCTCCTAGCAGGGTTCAAAGGATAGCCGCAATATTAAACGTTCGGGACGGGGTTGCAAACCCCGTCCCGCGTAGGTTACAAATTCAGACCTACATCGGGGTAAAGATTTACGGCAAGTAAAAAAGCAGGGTTGCTTTACCAAAAATAAGAATATATCTTATATCCAACTCGTTAGAATATATCTTGGAGGAAAAAATGCCACAACTACGAACTCAAACAGTTAGGATCGGCGAACATTGGAACAACCTGATAGACTCCCTACTGAAAAGTGGACGCTATGCCAGCGTAAACGAAATTATGCACGATTCTTTACGCTTATTGGAAGAAAGGGAAGCAAACACGAAGCTGCAAGCGTTACGCGCAGCACTTATTGAAGGCGAAGAAAGTGGTGATGATGGCGAATTAAACATGGAAACAATCAAGCAGCAAGCAAAAAAAGAAGCCCGATTGATCTAAAAATGCGCAAAACTCACGCCCAAGCACTCGCTAAACAAGACCTGAAAAATATTTGGCTTTATTCGTTCAAAAACTGGGGTGAAAAACAGGCGGATTGCTATTTTGATGAATTAAATGCCGCTATTGCTTTTATCGCTGAAAACCCGGAAATTGGTTTTTCCTGTGATTATATTCGGGAAGGATACAGGTAATATCACATTAATCGCCATTTTGTTTTTTATCGCATTACAGGACATAGCTTCATCTTATCTTATCTGACTGGAAATACATGAGCTTGCCCATGACCTCATTTTCGAATATAAGTGACAAAATAAAAATGATAGTATCAAGTTTATCAAAATCTTATTGTAGTATATTGAAGTAAGGTCTGATGCTTCTCTGAAGCCTCCAAACGTTTCATTCGGGATTTGCAAACCTTGATCGGCATGGTTTATAGGCTAAATAGCTCACTACTTTCATGTAAAAATGAAGGATGCCGAATATTACACGGTAATCCATTGTAAATCACATGGAGCCGTTTTTTTCCGGGTATTTAAAACTCAAATTAATTTTTCGTGATATGCCACGAATGCGTTGAAAGGTGTTACTTAATGCAAACATTATAAGTAATGACACACTTTGCTTTTTTTACAAATATCCTGTGATGTATTTTTCCGTTGTATAACTACCTAAATACATAGCGTTAAACTACGACTGCAATAAATAAGCTGGAAAAGAAATGGATCGTTTCGACAGAATTTACCGGTTACATGGGCTCTTAATTAACCGGCGCACACTGATTCCGTTAACGGATATCACGGATAAACTGCAATGTTCAAAATCCACCGTAACCCGCTGCATTGAAGAATTAAGGAATTATCTCAATGCCCCCTTGGAGTATGGCAGGCAACGGCGAGGCTACTTTTACAATCAACAACACGCAGATAAGCCCTACGAACTGCCCGGATTATGGTTTAGTGCCGAAGAACTTAACGGCCTGCTTATTTGTAATCAAATCCTGCAAAACATCAGCCCCGGCATCCTTAGCCAGCAGATAACCCGGCTACAGCAAAGAATCGACGATATCTTTAAAATACGGCATCAGGCATCCGCCAATATTTCACAAAAAAACAAAACTCCTCTCCATCGGACGACGCTTAAAAGACGACGCCCAATTTAAAAAAACTGCCGCCGCCTTGTTTAACGGCAAACAAATCAACATCCACTATAACGGCAGAGGCGAAAACGCCATCCAAACTGACCGAACCATCTCACCACAACAACTGATCTACTACCGGGATAACTGGTATATTGCCGCCTTTTGCCATCATCGTAATGAGCTGCGGGTATTTGCCATCGACAACATCAGCTCGTCAAAAATACTGGATAAACAAATCGCTAAAACTATTGACCCCAAGCAAGTGGAGCAATTTCTCACCTCGTCTTATGGCATCTTTTGCGGCACCGCCAAACATATTGCCGTACTGGAATTCTCAAAATTTAAAGCCAAATGGGTCGCCGACGAAAGCTGGCACCCCAACCAACAAGGTCAATGGCTGGACAACGGCAACTACCAACTCGGTATCCCTTTTAACGACAGCCGCGAATTGATCATGGACATACTCAAACACGGAGACGAAGTGGAAGTCATAACGCCTGAGTTCTTGCGTGAAGCGGTTATCCGGCAAATAGCGGCCATGCAAAAAAACGTATAAAAAATAAATCACAACCTCATGTTCTGAGGTTGTCAATGTGGATAATGATAATTACCTTAAGCGTTGGGACGGAAACATGACGGAAAAGTTATATTACAAGTATTGGGGCAAGGCCAAGTCAGATAATGACAGCGGGGTGGGGTATCATTTGTTGCCTTACCATTGTTTGGATGTGGCGGCGGTTGGGTGGCAATTATTAGCGCCTGACAAACCACTTTGCAAACAATTGGCAAAGCAATTGGAAGTAGAGCCAGAATGGTTAAGACAGTTTTTTGTTTTTTGTTTGGCGTTGCATGATTTGGGTAAGTTTTCTCAAGCTTTTCAGAGCTTACGGCAGGATTTGTCAGTTGATTTAGTAAAAGCCAATCGCCGAATGTCTTATTCTGAACGACACGATAGTTTGGGCTTTTGTCTTTTGCAAGAAATACTGCAAACCAAGCTGGATGAGCAATTATTAGCCAGTGAAACGACTGATTCTGCGGGTAACACTTGGCCGATCCAGCTCAAACCTTGGCTGGAAATAGTCACCGGCCATCATGGTATGCCGCCCAAAACGAATTTACGAATGCGGAATTTTTTTGAAGTTGTAGATGAACAAGCAGCAATGACATTTGTTCAGGATTCAATTGAACTCTTTCTTGCAGATTTCGATTTTCAACCACTATTGGACAAGGCACTTAAAAAACGGCTGAAACCGGTATCCTGGCAATTGGCAGGTGTTGCTGTGTTAACCGATTGGTTGGGTTCTAATCAGGAATATTTTACTTATTACGACAAACCTAAAGAATTAAAGGCGTATTGGCATGAGATTGCTTTAGAAAAAGCAAAAGAGGCTATCGGTGCATTACCGAAAACCCCGGCTGTTAATGCATTTCAAACTATCGAAAAGCTGTTCCCTTTTATCCAGCAGCCTACGCCGTTGCAGCATTATGCCATTACTGAACCGCTCACCGAGCAACCGCAATTGTTTATTTTGGAGGATGTAACTGGAGCCGGAAAAACCGAAGCTGCCTTGATTTTAACACAGCGCTTAATGGAGCAAGGCTTGGCGGATGGTTTATATATTGCCTTACCAACCATGGCAACTGCCAATGCCATGTATAAAAGATTGAGCAACGTTTATCACCAGTTTTATCAATCGGACAGTAAGCCGTCGCTGATTTTGGCGCATGGTGCGCGTGAGTTGTCTCAAGCTTTTCAGGATTCTGTTGTTTTAGCTAACCAATCGATAACAGATGGCGATTATCTGAATGGACAAAACGAGGAGGATCAGGAATTAAGCGCGACCGCCTATTGCAACGCTTGGCTGGCTGACAGCCGAAAAAAAGCATTATTGGCTGATGTGGGTGTTGGTACATTGGATCAGGCTTTGTTAGCCGTTTTACCAGCACGCCATCAATCTCTACGTTTGCTGGGGCTGGGTCGTAAAGTGCTACTGGTAGACGAAGTTCATGCTTATGACAGTTACATGCAAAAGTTGCTGAATGCGTTACTCGAAGCCCACGCCAGGCAAGGCGGTAGTGTGATTTTATTATCGGCAACCTTGCCGCAAACCATGCGTGAAGGGCTTGTTAACGCTTTTTATAAAGGTCTGGGGCAAAATGCTCTGGCGCTGAGTTATCCGGCTCCTTATCCTTTAGCCACACATACTCCGGCTGCAACCATTGAGCAGTCGATAGATACCCGCGAAGCAGTTAAACGTACCGTCAACATTCAGCGCTTGAATAACGAAAAAGAAGTTATTGCACAAATTAAGTTAGCTGTTGCCGCTGGTCGCTGCGTGTGCTGGATACGCAACACGGTAAAATCTGCCAGACAGTCATATCAAGATTTATTGGATGCCGGTATTGCTTTGAATCAATTAAGCCTTTTTCACAGCCGCTTTGCGATGATTGATCGTCAAGTCATTGAAAACAGGACGCTGGAATACTTTGGAGATAACTCGCCCCCTGAACATAGAAAAGGTCAGGTATTAATCGCCACGCAAGTAGTTGAGCAATCGCTGGATTTGGATTTCGATGTGATGATCACTGATTTGGCACCTATTGACTTGATCATTCAGCGGGCAGGAAGATTAATGCGTCACATCAGGGATGAGCAAGGCAACCGGATTAGACAGGAAGGCGCAAAAGACTTGCGAGGTATGCCGATACTTTATCTGTTTTCACCAGATCCGATAGAAGATGCCGATATAAATTGGCTAAAACCGGATCACGCCGGAACACAGGCCGTTTATCAGCATATCGGTCAGCTTTGGTTGACGGCGAAACTTTTGGTTGGGCGAGGCCAATTTACTATGCCCGATGATGCGAGAGATTTAATTGAAGGCGTGTATTCATTTGATGCCGAAGAGGAAATACCAGATGTACTGTTAGACGGTTCTATACACGCGACAAGTAAAGCCATGGTACAAAAAAGCATGGCCGATCTGAATGTACTCAAACTCAATAAGGGCTATACCCGTTCAAGTGGCGATTGGGATGAAGAAACCAGAATCCCGACGCGTTTAACGGAAGAAGAAACCATCTCGGTAGCGTTGGCCATTGTTGAAAACGGACAGCTAAAACCCTACGCCCAAACAGACACTTATGCCTGGGCATTGAGTACCGTTAAATTACCGAGCCATGAATGGAAAAAAGCACAGCAACAGATACCGGATAATCTAAAAGCCATGATCGAAACCTTGAAAGCCGAGCAAAAAGCGTTGCGCTGGGTTGAGATATTGCCACTGGAGGAAGGACAAGTTATTTATTCCTTGCGGCATAGATTTATAGGGTGAATCCCCACGATGTGGGGAACGATTTAACTGGCCTCATCAAGAAAGAGATAGAAGCGGTTCATCCCTATTGGCTAAGGAACAAAGCATAGTTTATATAATTTTTATCAAAAGTGTCAATTTTATTAAAGAGATAGAAGCTTTACTTGTTTTTTTGGTTCCAGCCTATCATTGCCCTATCAAAATAGGAATGGGGATTCAACGTGGATCAAATTAAGGGGATTATCAATGCAGCCAACTCTTTTTCTCCAGCACCGCTGGCTGTTATCTGTTTAGCGTTAGTGTTGACATTAGTGCTTACAATTATACTGGCTCTGAAGATGTAGATTGTTTGGTAAACACAAATTCGACAGAAGTAACTGTCATTTATTTAGATATTTTAGGAAATCACAATGAAACTTAAAGTAATCGTTCACGAAGCATAAGAAGGCGGCTATTGGGCTGAAGTGCCATCAATACCCGGATGCGTCACGCAAGGCGATACCTTCGATGAATTGCTGAGCAATATTTATGAAGCGGTAGAAGGCTGTTTGGCCGTTGATATTGATGAAGCCTCCATAACAGGAAATGACAGGGTAATGGAGATAGCTGTGTGAAGACGATCAGCGGCAAAAGATTCTGTCGGTTGTTGGAAATCAGAGGCTGGGAATTAAAGCGCATTAACGGCAGCCATCATATTTACGCCAAGTCAGGAAATAATCTACGTATTTCCGTGCCGGTACATGGCGATAGTGCATTAAAAATCGGCCTGCAAAATCAGATTATGAAAATGGCTGACATTGATGAATCCGAGTTATAAAAGGAAAACTTATGAATTTGATAACCGACTGCTGGATACCCGTTGTCCGCCAAAATGGACAGCTGGACACTATCTCTCCGTGGCAAATTACCGAAGCCGATAATCCGGTTGTTGAAATTACTGCACCGAGACCAGATTTTCAGGGTGCTTTGTACCAGTTGTTAATCGGTTTACTGCAAACCTGTTTTGCGCCGGAAGATGAAGATCAATGGCTGGATTATTGGCGGGAAATGCCGGAACCGGAAGCATTGTGGGCCTGTTTTGAAAAAGTAGCGTTTGCGTTCGAGTTGGATAATCCAGATGGCGCATCTTTTATGCAAGAACACCCCGATACAGTTAATCATGTTGAAGCTTTTGATAACGCTGACTGGTTACCTATAGAAGACTTGATTGGTGGGGCGTTAAGCGACAATACCCGAAAAGGTAATAAAGACCTGTTCGTGAAATCCGGACAAATTGAATTGATCTCCATTTACTGGGCAGCTTTGGCTTTGTTTAATATGCAAATAACCGGAGTATTGGCTTGGGGGCAACACAGATTAGGGTTAAGAGGAAATGCGCCTTTAACGACCTTGATAATGCCGGACGAAAAACAACAAAGCACATTATGGCAGAAACTTTGGCTGAATATTATTCATCAGGAAGACATAGATTTAATGCCGGGTGATATAAACAAAAATGAATTATCCAACATTTTTCCGTGGTTAGCGAAAACGCGAGTCAGTCCTAATAAAGAAGCGACTTCGCCTTCGGATGCACATCCTTTACAACATTATTGGCCGATGCCAAGGCGCATCAAATTAAAAATTGAAACAGTCGATAGTGTATGTGATTTGACAGGAGTACAGATTTCAAATGGTGTCAGTCATTACCAGCGGATCAAAGACGGTGTTTACTATACCAATGGCTGGGTGCATCCATTAACTCCCTATAGTAGAGCTACAAAAGACCAGTTTCCAAAACCAATTGTGGGAAAATTGGCGGGGGAAGGATTCAGGCAATGGGTTGCGCTTAATTACGATGAATATGCCGATGCTGAAAATAAAAAAATGCGCTGGGGACGCGCTTTAGTCGTCAAGCATTTCTACGATGAAAAATCGAATATAAACATTGAAACTAAACTTCAGACACCCTGATCTCTACTCAAAGCGTCTATTCAGTAGTATTAATAAA
>JBAXXH010000152.1:0-8572 GCA_037127995.1 Methylococcaceae bacterium
CTCTCGATGATTCCCGTAATTGTCAAACTTTGTGAGTCCCCCAGCAGAGCTGGGGATTTACTTATGATTAATGATTTGCCCATTTTCATAAATACCGCTAATGGTTATATACATGAGCTCTTCCTATAAGTGCAAATTTTGCTGTTTAGTCAGACATTTTTCATATCTACTCGAAATACAAACCCAAGTTTGTACTCCAGTAATAATTGATAATTAAAAATCATCTTCAGCTATTATTAAATTCTTGTAATTGGGATAATCTTTAAACTGCTTTACCAATAATGTACTCCCTTGTTTTTCAACATATTGATGAAAACTTGAAAAGGGATAATAATAAAGATTATTTACATAGCCGTGTTTTATTGGATTATTAAATAAATAATTCAACCGAACTAGATAATCTTCTTCATTGCGTGGACAATAATCCCAGTAATTCCACCAAATAGGCCTGTCGCACTCTACCTGCATTTGAATGAACTGCGCGGATAACACATGAATTTTACGAAAAATTTTCGGCATGTCTTCTCCTCTACGACTAATGGCTAGAAAATGGTAGTGATTATCCAAAATAACCCAATCATTCAATAACCAATTCTTCTCACTAAAGCATTCTTTTATAGTTACAATTAAATGTTGTTTTATTATTGCCGATGCTAACAAGGGTCTTTTTTGATAGATAGCACTGCTTATAAAATAAGCGGCATTATCAACAAATAGATGAGCGGGAGAATGTAACCCTTTAGTTAACATAAGAATTCCATAAATTTAGGAGTACAAACCTGGGTTTGTATTCAGGTAATTATAAATATTTTTTTGTACTGCGGTGATGTTGGTTTCTTGGGCTTCTCTACTCAATAAATCCTCGGCTGAAAATGTCTGCCTTTATTCTTTCCAGCTCACTTTAATAAAAAGGCTAGATTGTAAGGCAGTTTAACCGGGTTGATAAAGCGTAGAATATCACTAATTAACCGTAGAAGCAGACCACCGTGCTGCCCCTTGCATTGGTTAATACAAAATTCGTGCATTCAGGCATTAAATTCACTACAGTTAGCACAGTTTTCAGACATCACCGGGATTATAAATGTCAGACGTTAAAATTTATGATGTAAAACCAGCCATAGCGGTGCAGGCGCATATTACTGCCGCAACCTATAAAACGATGTATCAGTCTTCAATTGACGAACCTGAAATTTTTTGGGCAGCGCAGGCGGAACAGTTTTTGGTTTGGAGCCAGCGCTGGGATACCGTGATGGCTTACGATTACCCAAAAGGCAGCATACGTTGGTTTGAAGGTGGCAAGCTTAACGTGAGTGTCAACTGTATTGATAGGCATCTGAAAGCGCGTGCTGACCAGGTGGCTATTATTTGGGAAGGCGATAATCCTGCGCATGATAAAAAAATCACTTACCGACAATTACATGAAGAAGTCTGCAAGTTTGCAAATGTTTTAAAAGCACAGGGAGTTAAAAAAGGTGATCGGATTTGTATTTACTTGCCCATGATTAGCGAGGCGGCGACGGTGATGCTGGCTTGCACCCGTATAGGTGCTGTGCATTCGATTGTTTTTGGCGGCTTTTCTGCGGAGGCGTTAAAAGATCGCATTCTGGACTCGGATTGCAATTATGTGGTGTGCGCCGATGAAGGTAATCGGGGCGGGAAAATTGTCCCGATTAAAGCGAATGTTGATTTGGCAGCGGCAGCTTGCCCGCAACTTAAAAAAGTCATCGTCATAAAAAATACCGGTAATGCCATCGACTGGCATGAGCCTCTTGACCTTTGGTATCACGAGGCGATGGCAGAAGTTTCTGCGGATTGTCCGGCTGAAGTAATGGATGCAGAAGACCCTTTGTTTATTCTGTACACCTCGGGGTCAACGGGTAAGCCCAAGGGCATTTTACACACGACGGGCGGTTATTTGTTGTATGCCGCGATGACGCATAAGTATGTGTTTGATTACCATGAGGGTGATATTTATTGGTGTACTGCCGATATTGGCTGGATAACCGGGCATTCCTACATGATTTACGGGCCGTTGTGCAACGGTGCAACGACGTTAATGTTTGAGGGTGTGCCGACTTATCCGGAAGCGGATCGTTTTTGGCGGGTTATCGATAAACACCACGTCAATATCTTTTATACCGCACCAACCGCCATTCGCGCATTAATGGCGCAGGGGAATGACTTTGTTACGCGCACGGGTCGCAGCAGCTTGCGAATTTTGGCTAGTGTCGGCGAACCTATTAATCCGGAAGCCTGGGAATGGTATTACCATGTCGTCGGCAACGGACGCTGTCCCATTATGGATACTTGGTGGCAAACTGAAACGGGCGGTATTTTAATCACGCCATTACCCGGTGTTACCGACTTAAAGCCCGGCTCGGCAACCCTGCCGTTTTTTGGTATCTTGCCGGAAATTATGGACAATCAGGGCCATATTATGGACGGTGTAGCGGAAGGTATTTTAGTGGTTAGTCGCCCGTGGCCTGGACAATCCCGCTCTATCTATGGCGATCATCAACGCTTTATTGATACGTATTTTAAAAATTATCCCGGTTATTATTTTGCCGGTGATGGCGCACGCCGCGATGAAGACGGTTATTACTGGATTACCGGACGGGTTGATGATGTGATTAATGTGTCCGGCCATAGAATGGGCACGGCAGAAATAGAAAGTGCCTTGGTGTTGCACAACTTGGTAGCAGAAGCGGCTGTGGTCGGTTATCCACACGATATTAAAGGCCAGGGAATTTATGCTTATGTGACTTTAAATAACGGTGTAGAGCCTTCTGAAGAACTCAGAAAAGAACTGGTTGATTTGGTTAGAAAAGAAATTGGTGCCATTGCCAATCCTGATATTATTCAGTGGGCACCCGGTTTGCCAAAAACCCGTTCAGGCAAGATCATGCGGCGTATTTTGCGTAAGGTTGCGGCTAACGAGCTTGAAAATCTGGGCGACATTTCCACACTGGCTGATCCAGCGGTAGTTGATGAAATTATAGATCATCGGGCTAATAAGTAAGTGACGCCATTATAAATCGCTTGATTTAAGGAATAAATACGCAAGTACATTATTACTATTTCATTTTTTCTTTTATACTTGTGGATTAAACACATCAAGGAACTATCATGGAAAAACCATTCATCTTACACATGCTGACCACCGCTAAAAACCTGAGTCCTTTTGACGTCAATATGGCGATGGATGCGGGCTGGCTTTCGGCACTGCCTTATATTAATGTTGAAGCCAGTGAAGTACAAGGTCTGGTACAGGATGCCATTTTTTCCCGTAGCGCAAAAAACTTAAAACGTACCGGTATTTTTATTGGTGGTCGCGATACCAAACAAGCCATGGATATGTTAAAAACAGCCAAACGCTCAATGGTTCCCCCTTTTGAAGTGTCTGTTTTTGCAGATCCCAGCGGCGCATTTACGACGGCAGCGGGCATGGTTGCGGCTGTGGAGCATGAGTTAATCACAAAATTCAACACCACACTGGAAGGAAAAAATATCCTGGCGTTAGGCGGAACAGGCCCTGTGGGTCAAGCGGCGGCAGTTATTGCGGCTCAAGCAGGTGCCAAGGTAAGAATTATTGGCAGACAGCTGGAAAAAGCGCAACACATTGCCGACCTGTGCAACAATGAATTTGGTGACGGTAAAATTACCATTACTGCGGGTGCAGATGCTGACAAAGCTGAATATATGAAGACGGCCGATGTTGTTTTTGCAACCGGTGCCGCCGGCATTGAATTATTAAGCGCTGAATTGATTGCCTCGGCACCGCAACTGAAAGTTGCTGCCGATGTTAATGCCGTGCCTCCCTCCGGTATCGCAGGCGTTGATGCTTTCCATAACGGTACACCTATCGAAGGATCAAATAGCGGCGCTGTGGGTATAGGTGCTCTGGCTATTGGTAATATTAAATATCAGGCACAAAATAGATTGTTGAAAAAAATGCTTGAAAGCGACCGGCCTGTTTATCTACATTTTGAACATGCTTTTGAAGTAGCCAGAGCTTATGTTAAGTCAAAAGCTTAAACCTGCACTTAATTATTAAAGAGGATATCTAATGGAGAAACGTAGCATTCTTCACATGCTTGACCCCATGCCAAACAATAGTCCGTTTGATATTAATATGGCGATGGATGCCGGGTTTGATGTGCTTATGCCTTATAGCAATGTCAAGTTAGACAGCGTTTACAGGCTCACTCAGGATGCTATTTTTTCCCGTGGCCCTGCTGGTGTAAAACGAACCGGCATTTTTATTGGCGGCCGCGATTTAGGGTTGGCGATGGACATGCTGGATGCCAGTCAACAAGCGATGGTGCCGCCCTTTGAAGTATCTGTTTTTGCTGACCCCAGCGGTGCATTTACTACGGCGGCGGCATTAGTTGCCTGCGTAGAGAAAGAGCTGAAAGCAAAGCACGGTAAGGAATTGAAAGACTGTACAGCGCTGGTTTTTGGCGGCACCGGGCCTGTCGGTATTGCTACGGGTATTATTGCTTCATTGGCGGGGGCAGAGACCGCATTAGTCGATCATTTATCGTATGATACAGCTGAAGACATTGCCAAGGCTTACAACCGTCGTTTTGGTTGCACGCTAAAAGGGGCGTGCGCCAGCTCTGAAGCCGATAAAATCAAGCTGGTAGCCAATGTTGATCTTATCTTTTGCGTCGCCAAAGCGGGCGTTCAGGTGTTAAGTGCTGCTGTTTTAAAAGAAGCCAGGCAGTTAAAAGTGGCTGGTGATGTTAATGCCGTTCCGCCATTAGGTATAGAGGGCGTTAAGCGTAACGATTCAGGCGCTCCCTTGCTTCATGCCATTAATGCTCAAGGTGCAGTCGGTGTTGGGGCGTTGGCAGTGGGCAATGTTAAATACACGCTTCAGCATGAAATGCTAAAATCAATGCTGGACACTGATAAGCCTTTATATCTTGATTTTAGACAGGCTTTTAACAAAGCCAGGGATCTTGTGTAATTAAGTCGGGTGCTCTTTTGCCGGTTTCGGTTTCTAAATATAGCCCTTGAGGGCAGGTATCGAGTCATAATTTTTAATCATTAAAGACTGGTTTTGCGAGGGATATCGAAATTCATATTTTTATCTTCAGCTCTATCGAAAATTGACACATTGTCAGCTTTCATCTCAACATGAAAAGGACGGAAGGTAACAATATGAATCCACACAACAGAATTTTATTTGCGGGTGATCCGCATGGAAATTTTAAACCCCTGATAGAGGCTGTTCATAAATACCAGCCCAAAGCGGTTATTTTATTGGGTGACTACGATCTGGACAGCCCGCTGGAAAACTGTTTAAAGGAAATTTCCGATCTAACCGAGGTGTGGTGGATTGCCGGAAATCATGATTTTGAAACGCCGGCAAAATATAACAATCTATTTAATTCCGCCTTTTCTCACCGGGACTTGCATTTGAAAGTGACTGAAATAGCGGGGCTTAGAATCGCTGGATTAGGCGGTGTTTTTCTTGGCAGGGTATGGTATCCTCCGCAAGCACCCAAATGGCTGGGTAAACAGCATTTTTTGCATAATCAGTCGGTTAATATCCAGCATTCCGAGATGTCACTAAAATACAAATCAGCGATATGGCTTGATGAGTTTGAAGCATTAAAAGCACTGAAGGCCGATATTTTAGTGTCACATGAAGCGCCTGGGTCTCATCGACATGGCTTTAGGGTTATTGGTGATTTAGCGGCTGCGATGGGTGTGAAACATATTTTTCATGGGCATCTTCATGAAAACTACGCCAGTATTATTAAAAATAATATTAAAGTACGCGGTGTGGCCGACCGGGGCGTGACCAACTTGTTTGGAAATACACTCAATACAAATTAATCCTTCAACAAGATACTTCCGAGCTTGAGCATCTTGCTCCCTCTCCTGCTGGAGAGGGTTGGGGTTGGGAAGATATAATATTACTCAGCGTATCCGGATAAACGTTGATAACTGTCTTGCTATAAACCCGATAACAAAGCGTTAGCTTGAAGACTGACTGTTATCAACAAATACCTTGAGTCGTTGGCCGGGAAGCAGTCCCTTAACAAGGGTAGCGGCGTTGGATTTACGTATTTCAGCAACGGGTACATTAAACTTTTTGGAAATTTGAATCAACGAGTCGCCCTTTCCAACCGTGTAACTGATTAGACGGATTGAAGAGGAGACGCTGGCAAGTTGTGGATTGATACTCTTGATGGTTAGTTTTTGACCGGGTATTAATGCTGTTTTTAAAGTGATATTGTTCCAGCTTGCAATCTCTTTTGGGGCAACAGAAAAGCGTTGAGAAATATTGTAAAACGTATCACCTTTTTTGATGGCATAGACTTGAGTGCTTGCGGACTTGGTTTTAGAGGCTTTAATAAATAACGGATTAGCATTTGATTTTTCTTCTACTTCAGAAGGAATCTGTAAATGCATGTCTGAACGGACATCATTACTGGCTAAGTGATTGGTTTCGCGCAGTAATTGAGTCGTTGTATTATTTTTATCGGCAATGGATGTCAAATTGTCGCCTGATTTAACTTTGTATTGCGCCAAACTTGTTCTAATGGCATCGCTACGAAGCAGAGCCGCTTTTTCTTCACGTTTTTCCTGATGACGCGGCTCAGTGACCTGATCTTCATCGTATTGCTTTAAAGCAACCCGTTCCGAGTAGGGCAGCATGGCCAGATTTTTTTTGAATGATTGCGCTTGGGCAACTGGAACCAATAAACGATGTGGACCTTCAGGCGCTGTGCTGGAGCGGTTAAAACCGGGGTTTAATTTTAAAAATGCATACAAGGGTGTGTTGGCCAGTTTTGCAGCTTTATTCAAATCCAACGGGGATTTAATGTCAACGACTTCAAAGTAAGGTCTATTGGGGATATGCTGTAAATGAATATTGTATTCGTCAGCATGGGCAAATAATTTGGCAATGGCCAGTAACCGGGGAACATAGTCTTCGGTTTCTTGAGGGAGGTCTAGTGACCAATAATCAGTGGGCAGATTGAGATACTCATTTCTTTCAATGGATTTTCTTACCCGACCTTTTCCGCAATTATAGGAAGCAAGTGCAAGCAACCAGTCGCCATCAAAATTTTCACTCAATTCTTTTAGATAAGTGGTTGCGGCTTTTGTTGAGGCATAAATATCGCGGCGACCGTCATACCAGTTATTTTGTTGAAGGCCATACTCTTTACCTGTAGACGGTACAAACTGCCAAAGTCCTGACGCATCGGCTTTTGAATAAGCATCGGGTACAAAAGCGCTTTCAACAACCGGTAATAAAGCCAGTTCGCCGGGTATGTTTTTGGCTTCGATTTCGTCAAGAATATGGTGTAGATATGGCTCTGCCCGTTGCTGAATGATGGCAAGTGAAGCCGGGTGCTCTAAATACCAGTATAATTCGCGGTCTATGCGTGGATTTTTAATATCAGGTAATGAATATAACGACAATAATCGCTCCCAAACGGTATCTCTGTGCGTGGATGCTGTTTTAAATTTATGTTTGTTCAGTTTGCGATAGGGATGGTACACATAACTTTCGTTCTGAGTCGAATCGACAGGCGCTTGATCGTTAATGGTTAGAGGTTCTTTGGGTGTATCCGAGCAACCTGTAACAATTAAGGATAGTGAAATTAATAAAAAATTAATTGACCTGTTAAAATTAACACGTGTCATCTTTTTAGGCCTAAGTGTATGTTATTATTTTGGCGGAATTATACCATTTTTTTTGATGAAAATCATCAGTGTGATGTTGTATTGAGCGTAATTAATGAAACGAAATTTCTTGTTTGCCTGGTACCAAACCCCAAGGGGTAAGCTTTTAAAAGAGCTTGAAGCCGATTATTTAAAACGGTCTATTACGGTTAGTTGTCAACAAATTATATTGCAAATCGGTGGCTTGGGCTGGGAGGATGAATTTATTGACTGTACTTTGTACAAAAATTATACCGTGCTTGATGTTAAAGGACTGGGTTGTGCCGAGGCCAGAAAAATTCGGGCCAAGGCCTATGGTTTGCCCTTGCAAAGCGACAGTGTCGATATGATTATCATACCGCACTTATTGGAGTTTGATGCACAACGGTTTCAAACAATGAGAGAAGTCGAGCGTGTTTTAAAGCCCGAAGGACTATTGGTGGTATTAAATTTTAATCCTTGGAGCTTATGGGTCAGGTATCAGTTCTTATGGGATAAAAAAATGGCTGATTCTTGGGGGGGGCACTTTATTTCCCGTTCAAGAATCCTTGATTGGTTGAAATTATTAAATTTTGAAGTAACGGTATCATCCGAGTTTAATTTAGATTCTGTCAGTTCTAAGCAGGGAAAATTAATCGCCGATAGTCGCTCATTTTTTTCTACTGCTTATGCCATTAAGGCGATAAAACGACGCTACAATATAATTCCGTTAACACCTGTTAAAAACGGAAGTGCCAGTATGGCTTTGATCAATTCACTAACCCCGTCAGCCCGGATAAAAAATCATGAGTGATGCAGTCATTATTTATACCGATGGCGCTTGTCGCGGAAATCCGGGGCCCGGTGGATGGGGTGCTTTGCTTAACTATAAAGGTAAAATAAAGGA
>JBAXXH010000153.1:0-8546 GCA_037127995.1 Methylococcaceae bacterium
TTAAGATGAACTCTGGTATCGACCTTGGGCAGCTCCAAGCCACGACGCCCCAATTCCTCAAGAATGTCACTGAACCACAACCCGGATGCCTCTTCAACATTCCGTCGGGTAATTTTTCCTGATGCGTAGGAATTCAATAGCTCATCTAACTGTTCTACATTCAGTGGACGGCCTTCATCGTTTTGAGAGGGTGTCAGGTAAGCCGCCACTTTCCCGTTTTTGGTGATCGCAATGGGGCCAGCGCTTATCGCGCTCATTAGGGCACCAAATTTATTTTTAGCCTCAGTCGCAGAGATTGTTTTCATGAAATAACCAGTGGTTAAATTAGCTGTTTTGACTATAGCATAATTTACAATCTACAGGCAACGTGTCTCCCTGCCGGAGGCTTCGATAGCTTTTAAAACGTGAGTGACGGGGTTGCAATCCCCGTCACGCCATAGCACTCAGTGGGACTTGTCATCGTTAAAAACAGCATCCAGGGTTGGTGCTGAAATAGCGTTAATCAACCACTTTTTGAGTTGATCCTCATTAGCGGGCTTTAGTTTGTTAATAGTTGCTTCGGGTAAGTCACCGAACCTGTACTTGAGCATGACACGGAGCATTTCAGCTTCACCTTGTATAACACCTTTTTCAATCCCTATTCTTTCTCCACTAGATACATATTGCATATTCTTACTCTCCTCAATTTCAGTAATTTCTTGCCACAACTGTTGTTCAAGTTCTTTGGGCAGCTTCATCATCCAGTCAATGACATGATACAAATCGATGATTTTTTGTCTTTCCCATTTTCGGTCATAGAGTAGATGCACTAATACCCGTTTAGCTTGATGACGGGTGCTATCGTTTTTACGGGTGCGTTGGGTCTGGATATGGGCAGCAGTAACGATAGCAAATGAATTCTCTAACGCCTGTAACTCGTCAAGTTGGTCGTGGTAATCGGTCAACTTGGCAACCGGGAATTTTAGCGTATGCTCGCAACCCAGAACGTCAAATCCATAAGAAGTCGGCTTCCAATTATCATGTTCATCTGCCAATACAGCCATACTTGCAACCGGTCGGCGATAACGATCAAATATCCGGTAATTGTAAACAAACATCCGCTCGGCAAATTCAGACTGACAGTTTCCTTGTACCTCAATATGGATATAAATCCACTTCTCATCGCCATTGATAAGCTGCACACTGACCAGCTTATCAATAAAGCGTTTACCCAGTTCCGCATCTTGGACTACTGCACGCAACTCCTGATCCAGAAATATCGGCTCCGTTGACCAATCAATTTTCTCATAAGCATTTGGAAAGTAAAATTCCATAAACTCTGGAAAATAGTGCTCAACAGCTTCTTTCCAAGGTGAATCATAATCGTCGGTTATTGTAGCCTTCCCGTCCGAGTCAACCCTATTATCCTCTGGTGATGTTCTTTTTGAATTATATAGAGATCGATTTGAGTGTGCAATGTAACTGTTGCGAGCTTATTACGAACAAATATAAATGTCCGCTTTTGTAGCACATAAACTGTCTCCAGGATTTTAATTTGACTCTACTATAAATACCATGCGTTTGTTGTACGAGTAAATAGAGTCGCCGTTGCATTGAATTCGAGGAAAAGTTGGCATGAAGTTCTGCATAATGCCACAATCAAAATATTGCAACGGGATAGCAAATCCCGTCAAGCCTTGGCTGCCCACCCTACCCTGCTTTATGGCGTGAATAAATGTTCACCAACAACCGGCTGTGTGGCTGGCGCATGTGGAGTTATCGCTGGGGCATTTAACACCGGTATGCGTTAACGTTAAAGTGCCGCAGCTGTCATTAGCTTGGGCTCCAGCGGGTGCCGCGCTTAAGGTATAACTGCTGGCAGTTGCAGTGATGGTTATCGTGTAATAGCCTGTATTAGTCGGCGTAACACCTACATAGCTATTGGTTGTCGTAAAGTTCCGTTCCATCGTATTGGCCAAGCCCAATAACGCCCCCTTAGCATCCGTCCGCCGTGACTTAATCACACTACCTTGATAACCGGGAATAGCGATGCTGGCCAAAATACCGATGATGGCGACGGTAATCATTAGCTCAATTAAAGTAAATGCTTTTTGTTTGTTCATGTCAAAGATGCCAAAATCAAAAAATTAACGTAAGCGGGGGACAGATAACATCCCTTAAAAGAATGTTATCTGTAAAATCTTTCCGCTTTAAATTGCAAGCCTAAAGTAACGTTACTGAAATAATTGTCGCCAGGATTGTCTGCTTCCTGTTGATGTCGAACTTCCGCCACCTCCACCTTTTTCTGTAGTCATTTCCAACTCACCTTCTTTAGTGCCGCTGGTGTACTTATATTCCAGTAGGCCATTACTGATTACCCCCGGCGTTTTTACACCACCCACCGTTGATTGTTTGCCGGATGGGGCTATTGCTATTGATTGACCATTAACGGTGATCAAATCACTTATATTGATTACGCCATCGCCATTAATATCCCAAGGTGCGCCGCCACCTGCGGCTGTGGTGACAAGACGTTTGCCCGTTATCGCATCCAATTCCATTAGCCAACTGGTTGTACCGGCTGCTGCACCGCAAACATCAGCAACATTACCAACGGGCGGAATAGGAATCAATGTTACAAAAATAATTTGACCATTGCGTAACAGCGGCGCACTGACTACGCGTTCGCCAATGCTGGCCGTTGCAGAGGGTGGCAGTAAATCCATATACCAACCTTTTTTGGTTGCATAATTAACAGTATTATCAGAGGTTGCCCTAAGATTAAAACTGCCACTGGTCACCTCGGCAATAATGCTTTGTTGCTGTAAATTGCTTCTGCTGACCACAGCATTATTATCCCAAATGCCGTAAAAAGTCTGTGTTTGCGCGTTAGTGACATTATTATCAACGTCTTCAAAATATTTTCCGGTGCCAAAATAGACCATCACGCCACTCGTTTGAGACGAACCGACAGCGCCTACTTGCGGTTTGGCTGTTATCGATTGTCGTGTTGTATTGCAATTATTGGCATCCGAACAGGCCACAAAAAGAGGCGCACCAGTATTAGCTATATTCCAGTTGCCTGAAGTTGTTGAGCTGACATCAAACTCCCATAGATTACCCAATAAATCACCGGCGTAAATAACATCTGTCATTTTGTCATTATTGGTGTCCACGGCAATGGGGGTGGATAAACCATTGGGTGTGGCTGCGCCTCCGGCCTGGGTATCAAGCGCTCTTATCAACTGACCGGTCTGCACATTGATGATATAGAGCACAGCCAAATTATTATTACTGGCGTAGCCATTGGCAACAATTGCTGCCCAGGAACCGTCTTGCATTTTGACTATTGACGGCTGTGGCAGGGTGTAACCCAGATTATTGCCAAAACCTCTGATTGCTGTTGTATCCGTGGTTCTATCAGAAGTCACGGGACTGTCGGCATCGCTGATTTCCCATAAGACCTTGCTGCCATCAAAATTGCTCGGATCGGACACATCCAACCCAAACACGGAATGGCCACCTGCCCCGGTTGTGCCCACCAGCAGGGTATGCCAAACCCCGCCAAAATAGGCATCGGCAACGCGCGGTGAGCCATCCACCAAATACTGATGTGTATAACCGGGCGACGATAACGCATTAAGCCCGCTATAGACAGCGTTAGGTACATAAGCGAGAATTTCTTTACCCGCATCAGCACCGGATGAACCGGCATCAAAACCATGCAGCATGCCATCATTAGCGCCCACATAAATCATCTTGCGCCGACTGGCATTACTGGTGACAAAGGCTTTGTAAGTTGTGCCCTCAGACCCTGTCAATTTATCATAGCCATAGTCTTCATTACCGACATACACAGGATCAGAGTTGACAATATCACCTAAAACCCAAGGATCCGGGCTATTGGTAGTACCGGTTATCCGGTCGAGATAGGTGCGATTCCTAAAAATCAGGTTCGTACCTGTTCTAATGGTGTCAGTGTCTTTGCGATTAGGATTGGTTGCTTCATGACTCCCGTCGCCGCGTATATATTCCAGGCGCCACACACCTACATCCGTGCTGGCGCAAGTCGTTATACCCAGCGCCGTTTTCTGGCTGGCGGTTAAATTGGCACAGGCAAATAGAACGCCCTTGGGCGTAGTGGCGGAATTATAGGTGTAAATATTCCGTGCGCCAAAAGCCGGGATATGCTCGGCAGCATCCCAGATTTTGGCACCAATACCGCCAGCATCCAATATGCCGTTGCCGTTAGTGTCTTCGCTGGAGTCCAGTATGCCGTTACCATTAACATCCTCACTTGCACCCAGAGGAAAGGCAGTAAAACTACCGATCCAGTTAGCACTGTCAAACTTGGCTTGATAAATGATCGAGCCGCTTTCCAGTTTTGACGAGTTAGCAGCAACGGAAGAAGATGACCCCACCTGGCTGGATATATCAGCGATAGTTTCATCAAGCGCTGCGGCCAAGGCTTTGGAATCCGCCGCGAAAAAAAACTTGCCACCGCCCACTGTTGCCGCATCGCTTAAGATTGATGGAGGCGTTGTTTGCAGATTAGGATCAGCAAAGCCAATGGCATAGGTCACCACATTGTTTTTGGTATGGGTATTAGCCTTTTGGGTAGGTTCCAAAGAGGGGCGCAAATCCATTTCGTATAAAGCTTGAGCCACATCGTCGAGATAATCGCTACCACCTTCCGTTTCATAAGAACGTCCGACTTTAGTACCGTTTTTACAATGCGTGTAATGCTTTGTTGAATTGTTATGCGTGTTGTTGCAGGCAGATCCGGTTGACTCAAGAGGGGTTGATACACCTGGAAGATCGATGTTCTCGTCCGAAGTCGAGTCGCATAAGGGAGGTGTTTTTGCGCAATCTCCGGTGTAATCACGTAGGTAAGAACTGATTGCTCTATCTTTACTAGGAAGACCGTCGCTGATCAGTATCACAAAGCTTTTTTGACAGTAGCCCAAAATAGGTGCACCCAATGTGGAGTTGCCGGTGGCGTTGTTGATGTCGCGATTTGCATTGGTTGCTGTGCCAAAAATACTGCCAACGGGTGTTGACGCTGTATTGATTTTGGGATGAAGTATTAGGCTGGTTTCGCCCATGGCAAAATATTTTCCAATGTCGGATAAAGTTTCGGCAAGGGGGGTCCAATCGCTGGTTTGAATATTGGCAATCTGTGCCTGTAGATGTGTGGATTGGGTTAAATCAAGATCCTTGATTTCTGATAGCAAGCTCCCGCCAGAATCATAATTATATTTAGCTAACCCCATTCTTACCGTTGCGCTGCTGCCGGTGTCCGGGGTTAACGCTGTCATCAGATCTGTGGCCGCTTGCTTGGCAATGACGGTACGCTTGATAATAGTTGTGGCGGTGGCTGCCAAGCTTCCCGCATTAAAGCTGCCTTGACTGAAGTACCAGTTAAGTTGCAAGCCTGTGTAAGGCCCACCCGACAATAGGGAAGCAGGAGAGTAGTAAGCCACGTTGTAATTTTTGTTGTTAGAAAAACAGCTGTTTCTACTAAAATTGGTTGACTTGGAGCAGGACGTATTTGTGCAAACTTTTACTACCCCCATGGCAGTTACCGTCATATAAATAGGGGTTGCCGGTGTGCCCGGTGGCGTTACCCCACCTGAAATTGCTTTACTACAGGTATAACTAAAGGTTGAAGGTGCAGCACTGGGGGACGAGATGGTACTGGTCGTGGTTACTTCGGTAGTCATTGACCCGGAGCTATCTATCATTAACATGATATTAGGCTTGGCCGCAGAAATCCCCACATATAACGGTTTTTGTGCAGGCGTAATGGCGGCTTGAGCGGAATTGAACACCGCACAGATAAGAAGCCCCCAGACAATAATGAGGTGCCGGATAATTGGTTGACCAGAAGTTTTCATAAGTTCACCTTAAAACTGCATTGGATGGTCTAGCGTTTAAAAATGGATTGCAGAGTCACCACTGCATTAGCTGTGCCGCCGGTGCCTCGCGCAGTAATCCGATACCAAGATTGGGTTTCGGCACTACTTGCAGACGTTCCGGCTTCTAAACCATACCCATAAGTGATGACTGGAGGTTCAATGATATAAAGCGCACCACCGCTATAGGTTCTTACTGCAGCATTCGCCCAATTAATATCAGTAATTGGATTCGTGCTGCCGATATAAAAACCCGACGATGCTAATGTTGCAGTGTCTGTTTCGCCAGTCCGCAAGGCCGATTCAGCGGCCTGAAAGGCCAAGTTTTGATCTCGCAGGTTACCTGCCATTTTTTCTTCAAGCGTAGTGGTTTGTATGGCGGTGACACCTATCAGCGTTAGCAGTAGCAGAATAATTAAGCTGATTATCAGGATTGCCCCACTCTTACGCTGGATGTTGATCATGACTTTTCTCTAGGGTAGGCGATTTCGCAAGGCAATGGTCGTGGTAAAAACCCGTCTGATTTTGCGGTCAGTGACGGCGGGGGTTGATGTTGTTGTGGTTGTTATGCCATTGAAAGTGTACGGTATTGGCTGGGTGGTCAAATTGTCATCAAGGGTGACTGCCAAAAGACTGATGCGGATACTGACGACATTAGGCCAGTTTAGTGCTGGATCGGCTGGAGCGTAGTAATTGGCTGTTTTATCTGAATCAGTATCGACACCGTATAAAATCTGCATGTTTTCAATGCCTTCAACCAAGCCGTTATGCAGGCCATGAGTGTCCTGTTGCAAAACACCATTGTTTATTTTGTAATAGATCGTTGAACTGGTATCGGTGTAACAATTTACACCTGTGCCACAACTATCCGCTGTGTCAACTGCTGTGCCACACGTCCCGGTAGGAGTCAGAGCAAATGCGCCTTTCACTGTAATAGTGTCGGTACCGTCATCAATGGTATCGCCGTGGTCGCTATTGTCATTTGTCCCTGAAATATCGGTGTTCGTACTGCTTGTACTGAGGCAGCCCCAGTAACCAGCCATGCGTATATCGTTGGCTAAAAAATCCAGCGCAAAACGACCGTTTTCCTGCAACCTGGATAAGTTTTCCTGCATCCTGTAGGTTTGTTTGCTGCCTATAAAAATCTGTAGCACCCCGCCCAACAAAAACGCACCTATCAACAAGGCAATCATGATTTCTATCAGGGACAAACCGACTTGGTTATACGGTGATAGACGCGTTGCAACTTTCATAACAATTGAAAGCTCATCGTGAAGTTGGGATCACTGTTATTGACCAGCCCGTCTCGATTATCATCCCAGTTAACATTGATGGTATAAACAGCTCCAGTGATGGTGACTGTGCCTGTGCCACTTGGTAGTGTGCTGGTAAGGGCATTGTTCCATTCAAACAGATCTTTAACGGCTAATTGCGGCGGTGTACAGGATTTTGCCACTGTCGTACAAGCAGTACAGGGCGTATCGCTAGTCGTACAGGTTGCAGCAGTTGGCACCATGAATGTAGTTAGATAATTCGCCCCAAACAATCGGTTGGCACGCATTCTGTCGGCCAAATCATAAGCCAGTTGCGTGGCTTGACTGCGGTTGTAGGCACTCTGGTTATTTCTAAGACTGGTGACTTGCAAGCCCGCCAAACCCAGCAATCCAACTGCCAGCAGCACCATCGCTATCAGGACTTCGATAAGTGTAAATCCGTCGTTTTTGTTCATAGTCTTAAACTATCAGGGCCAACATGCTCATGGACAGGGAATGTTACTTTGTGTAGCTATTCTAGCCACACTATTAATCACTAAATTAATGCCTACATTACCAGTCCGATTATCGCAGATCTTAATTGTCCCTGCTTGAAATGCTCCACCTATTAACTTACTTTGTCCTGTGGCCATATAAGAAATGTAATTGGCAACGTTGGTATTACCAACCATGGTGATTGCATTTGCAGAATTAGCCTGAACTCTTAATAAAGTTTCGGTAGCGCTGTCATAAGTAGCATTATTATTTTGATCCGTGAAAATAATCCAGCCCTGTGACCAGTCATCACCGGCGGTGCATGAGTTGCCATTTGTGCTTTTGCAAAGGGTAATCCGTACACCCCGCTTAATCGCCTCACTACGCGCAAAATTCAACGCCGTCACCAAGTCATTGGCGTAAGTCGTCAAGCGGTTGCTGGAAATTATGGAGGTAAAGCTGGGAATGGCAGCGCTTACCAATATGCCGGCGATGGCGATGGTGACCATCAGTTCCATCAGGGTATATCCTGGGCCGGATTCCAACTGGTTGTGCATGATTTTTCGATACCCCTGTTGCTGTTGGGTTATGGCCATTACGATAATGGTCAGCTGTCAGAGTTGATGTTAAAGCGGGTTAGCCTGGCCAACTATTTCTTGCTTTGAGGCGCTGTTACTACAATCGGTTGTTGGTACGAGTTAACCGCCGCACTACGCAGCCTGTTTAAAAGATAACCCGGCTTTTGTTAACATGGCTGGCTATCTCGACTTAGATGGGCTGCGGAACGGGGTTTGCAACCCCGTCCCAAACGTTTTGGCATTGCTACTGCCGCATTGCTCAACGGAAAGTCGCCAGAGCTTCTTTGCTGGCCACCTTGTTCCTGGTGCAAATAAGCCAATAATGC
>JBAXXH010000154.1:0-8513 GCA_037127995.1 Methylococcaceae bacterium
CGATGATTCAACAGGAATGCGAGCAGCCAAGACAAAGTAATCAGTCTTCCCCTGCGTTGGATAATCCATCGTCTGCTGACGCCGAGGCGAAGCAAGCGGATGACTCCACGACTGCCGATGAGTCCGGTCATGCTGACGCGGAGGATGACGACATCACTCAGGCTACGCAAGCTGACGATGAGCCAAGCCAGCCGGCAGAAGACCCTATCGCCAACCCTGACGGTCATGATGACGGTGAAAGCCCTGATCACAACCCGGTCTTGGCAGCGTTATTGACTGCTGAAGAGGGCGATATTGAACAGGATGTGTTTGAAACCGTTAAAGCGGCACTGGCGTTGGAACCTGACAGTGTGTCCGAGTACGTCATGCCCGTCGGCAATGAACCGCCGACGAATGATCGGGCCGGTTTGCAGCTGTTTCAAAAGGTACAGGGTGAATCGGGAAAAATCCGCGCCGCATTGCAAGGACTGGTGCAGTCGCATAGCTTGAAGCACTCGCAGCCTGGCGGCCGGGGACGACTCAATGGTAAACGTTTACACCGTTTATGCTTGGGTGATACCCATGTGTTTCAGCGCAGTAGCGTCAAACCGTCACCGAATACGGCTATCCATTTGTTGCTCGACAAATCGGAAAGTATGGGCTATCCGGTGTTGGACAGACTGGGACAACCCCTGGGTTCGCGCATCCCGATTGCCCTGGAAGCGACGTTGGCGCTGGCCTTGGCATTTGAAGGTATGGCCGGGGTTAATCCGGGCATAACCGCCTTTCCGGGTAACCAGGAAGAAGGCTCGGTGTACCGGCTGCTGGATCATGGTCAACGCATCCGGCAACGGACGGGCGCCTTTTCGTTGGCAGCGGAAGGCAGTACGCCGATGACAGAAGCCGTCTGGTTCGGCGCTGCGGCTTTGTTGCGGTGCCGGGAACCCCGCAAAGTGCTGATGGTGATGACCGATGGTCAACCGGACGATGTCGTGAGTACGCTGGATATTTTGCAGCGCTGCCGTGACAGCGGTATCGAAACCGTGGGTATTGGCCTGGGAATTGATGTCAGTCATCTGTTTCCCGTCGCCCTTGCCATTAGCGATCTTCAGGCGTTGCGAACGCAATTGTTCGAACTCTCGAAAGCGTTGTTGCTGGTGGCCTAAGGCCTGGTCAGCGATCAGTAGCTCAACCCCCGGCCTCAAGCCGGGCGGTTGCGGCTATTGATGGCTTATCAGTCACAGCGGTTTTTCCAATGGCTTTGTTCAAGCCGAGGTCAATGGAAAAACAGACTGTTCAAGCGTTCCTTCGGGACTGCTGAATCCGGTTTCGGCCGGCGTTCCGTCTTCAGGCGGCGAGCAGGGGAAACCCTGCGCGTGTCGGGTGCGTCAAGCCCGTCAGTTATTTGTCGATGCCTTTGGCATTATTTTTTAATCCCGCTTCGGGCGTTCATGACCCGCTGGGGGACTGTGCATTCGAAGTGGCACTGTTAAGGAGACTTTCCATGAACTTTATCTTTGGCATTATCGTGTTGGCGTTGTTCATCATCGCCGTCAGGGTGATTTGGGCAACGGTGTTGCAAACTCTCGTTTTTTTCAAATCCGGACTTCAGGTTCTCAGACAGCGCATGGCAAAGCGGTCGGCAAGATTATCCGCGCTTTCAGCGCCTGTGGTCATCCCCTGTCTGCCTCACCCTGTTGATTGGGACCTGATGGCAGATAGTCTTCGCCATGAAATTCATCGGCGCAACACAGCGTTTAGCTTTAAAGCCGAGCGCCTGGATGCCGAATTGGCGGTGAAAATGAAAACCATGGAGCTGTTCAAGGCCGATATTCAACTCGCCAAACTGGAACATGAATTACTCAAAATCAAACCCGCCGTGGTTTTACAAGCGCCTGAGACAGGAAAAAAGCGCAGGCGCTCAAAACAGGATCCTTCCGGGGGTTTAGACGCCCTGCCCTCCACGCCATCACAGCAGGTGCAGCAGTTACGGGCGGCGTTAAAGGGCGGCAACGTATCCTTGGATACGCCTACCGAGAGCGTCCGCCATTAAATACCGTCAGTTTCACTCCGGATTGCGTCAGTACTGTAAGTACGGGGTTAGCGACTATTTCATCATCGTCAGTTGTTGCCCTTAGGCAGGCCGGCAACAGAACTGCAAATTCTTGTTGGCTCTCCCGTCTAAGCTGGCGAATTTTACTCAAGAGTTGCCAAGCCGTCTCAGGATCGGTTATGTCATTCAGTATCTCGGCTTCCGCCTCGTCCATTTGTGTGAAGAGTTTTTTGCACATCTGGAGGTTGTGGGCGTCCGTAGCAACCGGAATGGCCATCGGTTTTCGTGGCTTAAAGCGTTGCTCAGTCCCGCCAGGACTGAGGAAATGAAAAATGCTGGAAAATGGCTTAAACATGGCTGTTCCTTGAAGTTAAAGGATTTTAGCTACTTTATACCGAATAAATCGCAAAAACAAGTGTGCTGTAGACAGCTCTTTGAGGGCTTCGACAGCGTATTAACCCGGCGGGACTGCGTCCCGTTGGGACGTGGTTTCCGGCCGTTTAATCAGGAGTACACCATGAACAAAAAATTTGTCGTCTCATACCAGATTGATTATATCCACTGGGTATCGGTGGGCATTGAAGCCGTCAATGAACGCGAGGCTCAACAACTCGCCGAACAGGCTTTCAATGAGGCCACAATTTGGGATAACACCGCCGCCATGCCCCTATTGTCTGATGATTATCATGAATCCGGCGATGAGAGCTTAGTCTGGGAATGCGAGGCTGTCGAACACTATCCGGCACCCGACCACTCGGTGCAGCAATTGAACAAAGAACAGGCTGCCTTTCGGGTTTGCCGGGGACTGATTGAGGCCTATCATCAGGGTGAAGCATCCGGCGGATCCCTTCAAGGGGAAGACCTGGATCAATTAATGCCTTGGGCGTTGCAAGCCTTGGCCAACTAAGTGCTGGAAAGTCTATTGATTTTTGCAAGCGCTTTGCTCCGGCATAAGTTCAGCAGGCAAGCGTTATCTGAATCCTAAAGCACCACCTTCATTGACTGGCCTGGCCAGTTTAACCCGCCCCAGGGAGACGATCGGCTTCTCCTGTTGGGGATCGACGGTTTCGACTTCTTCGGGGTTAATCATACGAGGAACCCAACCATGAACACTACACAGAGTAAAAAAGTCGCCATGAAAGTGAACCAGGCCAACCTGGTACGCAACTTGAAATTCAGCTTCACCAACCAAACCACGGTACTTGGGGAGCTGATGCAAAACGCCCGTCGTGCCCAGGCAACACAAGTCCTTTTTGAGTTTGCGCCTGAAACCAAAATGCTGCGGGTCACCGATAATGGTTGCGGCATTGATTCAATTGAAACGTTATTAACGGTTGCCGAATCCGGCTGGGATGCCGAGGTGGTCGCTCAGGAGCACCCCTTTGGCATTGGCTTTTTATCGGCGTTATTTGCCTGTCGTCACCTGACGGTGGTCAGTAAAAGCGGGCGCATTTCAGCCGATACCGACGATGTGCTGGCTTTTAAACCCCTCACGGTCACCCCGGTGACTGACTGGGATGGCATAACCGCCATCACCTTAACGGAAGTTGCCATTGATTTTGGCAATATTCAGGAGTCGCTTACGCGCCTTGCCTGCGGCTTTCCCATTCCCGTCGCACTCAACGAGGTCTTTCTGGCTAGACCGCATGCGCTTGATGCCGGTCTTCGCTTTGTCGATACGGAAATTGGCGCGGTTTATTGTATGGGCGTTGAGGTACCTTCCGGTTTTTGCAGCGAGTTTGAGGTGTACTTGCAGGGCTTGCCTATTTATCGTTCCTTTAATGCTTATGGAGCGCGTAATCGACATGTCCTGCATCTGGATGCTTCGCAGTTTTATGCCCGTTTACCGGATCGGGACAAGCTCATTGATGAGGCCGATGTGGTAAAGCTCGTTAAATCCGTGTTGGCGCAGGAAATTGAGAAACACCTTATCGCAATTAAGGCCCGCGCTTCCGCCATGGAATTTGTGCTTTTTTACGAAATAATGCAGCAATGGGACTTATTGTATTTACTCAATGATGTCCCTGTTGTCCCCGGTCATGCGTTGTGTGAGTTCGACGATTACCCGAATTGCGACACGGAGAGTTATGGCAACTTCACGTCAACACTCAACAAACCGCTGACCCGCGTGGAAGTTGAAGCCCGTGAAGTGGTTGCTATCGACGAGTCCATCCGGGAATGTGGCGCGGCTCTGTTCATGTTTGCCAGGCATCGGGACGCTTTGCTCTATCAGGGCGGTCTTGATCAGGGTCACTGGCTACAGCCGATGATCAGGCCTCTTCATAATGAAGATCTGGGTATTGAACTGATCAATGAAACGCATGGCGCACACTTTGAAGGTGATTGGGTTTGGGCGTCTGTTCGCTTTTGTCAGGCCTACCGGCTAAGGGTCGGCAACGATGTTGTTGAAATTAGCGAAGATGCCTTCTACCAGGGCGAGGAAAATGGCGGTGACGTTATTGTTCCCAAAGATGATGCCTCAGGCTATGTCCTGAAGCAAATATCAAGCTATCGGTCCGAGTATGAAGATTTTCAGGAGTCGACACATGAGTCGGATATGGCGGCCTTCGCTGCGTTCGTTGTCGCCAATACCGCCAGCGATCCTGCCGAGGCAATGCAACGTTTGTTACCTGGATTTTCAGGTTGCCCTGCGTTGTACGGCAAGTCGTTTGTCATTGCCCTGGATGAATCGGGCCGCGTGGCTTCGGTAAGCGCTGCTTAATCGTTCATTCATTCATTTATTTATTTAACCCGGCAGGGAAACGCCTGTTCCCGCCGGGAGATGGCGTTGCCCTTTATTTTTAGGAGAACCCTATGCCAAATAATGTGACCCAAAGGTCTCCAGAGACGGATTCAGACACGGAGCAAGCTATTCTGACAATGACTATCGATATAAATGGCCAGGAAACCGAGGATCTTAAATTAGCCCTGGAAGCGGTTATGCGTCTGGTCAGTAGCGGCTTTACTTCGGGCTTTGATCGCAATGAAACCGGTTCCTACCGGTTATCAATTGACTGATTAAGCGTACTTTACCAACCCGGCGGGAAAATTCAATTTCCCGCCGGGACAATTGATTTTTCCCGCTTTTTTAGCATCATAAAGCAGGAGAAATCCCATGACACCTTTTTTTAAAAAGAACGTAGACCGTCGCAGCCGTGCCGCGATGGTGGATTTTTTGCAAGGCCATTGCCGTTACGACACCCTAAGATCATGGAACCGGTTAACGTCATACGCCAATAACATCAAGATTCACCGCCTGGGTTTGTCGTCTGAACAGGACGATAAGGCTTATGAAATACTGGGCGTTGATTACTGGGATGACATCAGCTCACCTGTCGATGACTTTACGCTTGAGCACGATCATCGTTACACGATGGCTTTGAATGGGCGTTCTGACGGTTATCTGGTCTTGCACGAGTCGGCTCTGGAACTGACCGGGCATCTTAGCTACTGCCCTAACTGTGGCCAGCGAAACTTCAAAAAAGTGCCGCCAGAGGCGTATCAGGACAATAACGAGACGGTCATCGCCCGGGAAATACTCAACAGCCAGAATGCCTGGCACCCTGGCGTTTACCTGGGTCAACCGGCCATTCAGGCTTTGTCCCTTTCAGACGAGGAGAAATTACCCCTGATTGTACGGCTCAAAACGGCATTGCAGGATTGTTCGGCATCCGATGCGTGTGGTGTTTGTCATCAGTCTCGGCGCAATTTCAGTGTGCCGCCGTCACGCTTACGGGTGGCCGGCAAAAGCATTGATCAAGATGAAGACTTTGCTGACGACGACTGGTCCATGGCAGCGTTGCGTGATCGTGTCGAGCTGGTGTGCGCGTTTGATGCGGCCTGCGATGCCGTTCGCAGCAATTTCATTGCGCTGCTTGAGGATTATGCCGTTGTTGAAGTGACTCACTATCGTCCCGTTCAGGTCAAAACACTGGTTGCTCATGCCGCGTAGATAGCGCAACGGCAACCGCATAATTTGACTTTATTTTAACTGAGTCCTGCCGGGAGAATTTTATCTCTCCCGGCAGGGCAAGATGTCGGGAACGGCTGTTTATTCCAAACAGCTGCAAGGTTCGATAAAAAATAGCCGAGTCATCTGTATTGCAAAGTTAGGTATCGCCTGGCAAATACTTTTCCTTAAGGAATGCGCATGAAATAAAATCACCAACAAGACATTGAGAGCGCCATGTAGGAGCGGATTTATCCGCCCAAGGCGAATAAATTCGCCCCTACAGTTGCTCAAGTTATTTCATGCACGTTCCTAAGCAATCTGTCTATCGGTACAAAATAGCAACTGAATTCATTTTGGGTTTGCAAAAACCAGAAATGATAGCGGTTTACTTAATTGCTATCTTCGCGCCTTTGTTTTCATCATCGGTAGCCATGATTAACCCACTTGGCGTAAAAACCAGTGCCTCAATTTTAATATCTTCACTTTCATAGGTAGCCGCTGAGGTAATTTTTTGGGAGGGTAACCACTTGCCCTTTTTTGTAAACGAACCTATTTTGTAAAGTGCCGATTTAAAAAAACCGTCATCACCCGGGTCGGACGCAGCACTTACCCAGACTGCTCCCTCACTATCCATAGCGATATCGCTGATGGAGCGAAGATCAGTTTCGGGATAAGGCGCTTTAAAATTAAATGCACTTGAAGATTTTTTTAGACTGTTTTTTTCAATGTTGAAACCGGACCATGAAAGTTTGGCGGGAGTTTTATCATCGCCTCGTTCTGCCCATGCCAATAGGCAGTGTTTCTTAATGCAGTGCAGGGCCAAACCTTCCATATTGCTCTCAGGCGTGGCTGTAGGAATTTCAAACCGCGCTATCGTTTTACAGGCAATTTTATCAGGATCTAGTTGGATTCGGGTTACTTTGCCTTTACTTTCCAAAACCAGATAGTCGTTTTTATGGCCTGGAATTACAGTGATAGCCTCTAAATCTATGGGAAGGCTTTGATCACACCACTTAATCGGGGATAGGGTGGGGTTTTGTTTGTTTTGCCAATTGACGATGCTTAACCGAGGTTGATCTGATTTTTTATTATCGTGGACAACCAAGAATCGGTCGCTATCAACAGGGGCAATTCCAGATATGCTTAGCGTCTGTTGATCCGACAAAGAATGCCATTCTTCCGCCAAAACCGTTGATGCAACAAAAAACAGAATAACAGAAAATAAACGGCTATTGTTTGGCATGATGAAACAGCTCCTGGGTAATTTTTTAATGAATCAGCGAATTCCATTTATGATGGATTTCATGTTTTATTTTCAGCCATAGCTTTTTAATAAGCACGCCAGAAGTATCATCCGGATGCACAACGCCGCATGATGCCAGCAACTGACTTTGTGGCTCATACAACCCAAAAGCATTCCTGATAGCCATCCCAAGACTAAAGTGCAAATCAATTAAATCGTCTTCCTGGGTGGTTGCAATGGCGACTTTGTGTTCACTTTCCAACACGACCATCAGTCGATCAACCGCTTCAACAGCAGTCTCCGGTAACCGGGTATTATCCAATAAAAAAGTTGGCCAATTTGTAGTCAATTTAACTAAATTCAATAATTTACATATAGTTAGCATATAATATAACGAATTAGTGACAGGGTTATCCACAGGCTTTGTGGATATCTACCCTTTATTACACCCAACAGGAATCATCCAGGATTGGTTGGGTTTGTCATGTTTTGCATAATCGGCAAGGGATATTTTTGCACCAGTCACACGTTCGAATTCATCAACACTCACCCAATAGTGATCCAGACGCTTTCTGGTGGCTTCCTGAGTGTTGGGGACACCCCCGGCAATAATCTGTTCATCTTGCAAAGTGCCACGAACAATAACTTTCCAAAAAGCATCCGGTGATTTGACGCCATGGGATCCAATAAAACAATCAGCAGCAGGATTATACCCCCAGATTGCTCCGCCGATAACCAGCAATTCAGCAATATCCCGATAACATTCCACTGTTCACCGTTAAAGAACTGGAACAATCCTTTTTTTGATTTGCTGGTACTACCCTCATTGCAGACAAATTGGGAACCATTACAATGCGAGATGCCTTTTTTTACCGGTAAATGGGGCATGCAGACCAACCGGTTATGGGTAATAGTAATAGAATTAACGGTAATATTTTTTCGCGTCAATTATCGAAGGTGACTTATACATTTCTCTACAAATGATCATAAGAAGTTCAAGTATGACGGGTTTTCCATTCTCGGATAGCCTCCTATGGCTTTACGCCTTTAGACTTAAAAAGTACCAGTACTTTTTTAACTTCTTTTGCTACTGCTGAGCCTATTTCTTCAAATGCTCCGGTCTCTTCACTAAAATCTAAAGTAGACCCCATTGTCCAGACAATATTTAAGTCAAATTAAGAGGGCATCGATTCCGTTACAGCAGATTGGCGCATCATTGCCAAAATACTATGGAACGAGCACGAAATAACTTGAGCAAGTAGTGGTTGTAATGCGGTAAAATTAAA
>JBAXXH010000155.1:0-8472 GCA_037127995.1 Methylococcaceae bacterium
CACCAAAATCTATTATTGTTTTCTATCGGGTTTCTACTCTGGCATGGTTGTGGTGCGCGATGCGCACCCTACTAAGCTAAACAGTAGTATTGCGAAACTTGGCGGGTGTTATTTATTTCATGTCTTTCATACAGGTGAATTTTAAGCAAATTTTGAGATTCTTTTTATGGAAAATTGAGAATCATTTAAGGATGATGCAAACGTCAAATACAAGCAAGTAATTTGATGGATGGGAAATGACCCATTACTAAAAAAGATCATGGTTGATTGATGACAAAATATTGCAGGTTGAAATGTAGCTTATTAAGTTTTTAATCTCAGTATTGACGCTCCTTAAATTGAATCAAGAGTTAAAAAGTATCGGATAAAAGACAATAAACGTAAGTGATTTATTTTTTCGTAAAGCTAAAAAATAGTTGTCAATCCCTTGGAAGGATTGACAACTAAAGCGGTTGCATAAAGTATCAACCTAAGCCTAAAAAATACCAGATCCTAAGCTTGGGAAGACTATACCGGAAGATTGTTAAATAAAGATTAAAGTAATATTAAGATTAAATTAATTTTGGCAAATCCTAAATCTCTCCCAGAAATAAGCAACTCACTTTAGCAACAAGAGCCATTGCACCCATTTCAGTGCATACAGCTATGTATAGCCTGTGTTTGGCGCTGATCAGTGCAAAACAAAGTATCGATTCTTACGAAATTTGTTTTATTTGATGACATTTTTATTAACTCTCCGACTCAGAACCCTGACTTAACGAGAGGTGTTAACATGAAAAAAAATAAAATTGCGCTGGGATTGTGTTTGACAATCCTTGTTGCACTTTGGGGGGAGGTAGCGCATGCCCAGTGCGCCTCCTCTACAAATCCGAAGTGCAGCGGCAATCCCCCAGTCCAGACTCAGAACAAAAGGCAAAAAATGCATCTTTCCGATAGGCAAGCAGCCGCCATGCGCCTGAAAGGTGTCTATGTAAAACAACGTCAACAAAAACTACTTAACATTGCCCAGACCCAGCATGGATATACCGGCCACGGCAGAAGAGGAGGCGGACAATGAACATGCATCTAAATAAATCGATCAGGCGGATATTACTGGCTGGCGCAGCCGCTGCGTATACCGTAGGCGTGCTGGCCGCCGTTGGGCCGCAGAACCCGCCGCCGGGCTCCGGCCAGGTGCCGGATTATTTCGGCGTGACGGGCAACTACGCCAACAGCCCGCAGCCGGTTTTGACCAGCGTGACCGTCACTGACGTCTCTGGTGGCGGTGGCGGTGCCGTCCTGGTGGCGACCACCTATGACTACGCCAATTGGGTGCAAACCCCCGGAATCGCGGACGTCCAGGTTCTCAACGGCGGTACCGGCTATACGGCGGCCACCACGGTGACGGTCTCCGGCGGTACGGGTGTAACCCCGATTACGGTGACTCCGATAATTACCGGTGGCGTGATTACCGGCATTGCGGAATTCGATCCAGCGAATCCCCTTTGGATAGGTAATCCGCCAACCCCAACGACCTATATCGGCACGGGTTTTACCGTTCCCTTGGCCAACACCGGCATCCAGAAGTTCGTCAACGCCTTGCCGGGCATTCCTGGGGTTTCCTCCTATGTTACTCCCGGAGCCAATGGCTACGATGCGAGTGGTGCCAATACGCTTAGGCAATCGTTGCCGGTGGCCGTTCCTGACACGACGACCTTCCCCGCCACTGCCACTTTACCTGCTTCCGATTACTACGAAATCGCCGAGGTGGCTTACACTAAACAATTGCACCGTGACCTGCCGGCCACCCATCTGCGCGGCTACGTTCAGATCAAGACGGGGGGCTTTACCCTTGCGGGCTACAGTGCCGCCCCGGATAAGCTGGCGTACGCGAATCAGTATGCCAACTACCTGGGTCCGGTGATCGTCGCCACAAAAGGCAAGCCGGTGCGCATCAAGCTGGTCAACCTGTTGCCGACCGGCACGGCGGGCAATCTGCCGTTCCCGGTCGATCACACCTACATGGGTGCTGAAGGCAATACCGACACCGACAATCGCACCGCGCTGCATTTGCATGGCGGCAACACTCCGTGGATCAGCGACGGCACGCCGCGCCAGTGGGTCAAGCCCGTCGGTGAAGCCGGCCCCAACAAAGGTGTCAGCGCAGCTAACGTGCCTGATATGTGGTTTGATGCAAGTGGCAATGTCATAGCAAGCTGCGCGGGGCAACTGGCTTGCGCGACTGCCGGTGCCACCAACAACCCCGGCAACGGTGCGCTGACGTTCTTCTACACCAACGAGCAAAGCGCCCGCTTGATGTTCTACCACGACCACGCCATGGGCATCACCCGCTTAAACGTGTATGCCGGTTTGGCCGCCGGTTATGTACTGCAAGATCCCACCGAGCAGACGTTGGTGACCAACGGTAATCTGCCTGGCCTGCCCGACACCATCCCGTTGGTGATTCAGGAAAAGACCTTCGTGCCGGATAATATCAGGCCGGTGTTGAACTTTTATGGCACCTTTGCTTCCCAGCTCAATTCCCAGGATCCTACTTGGCGTTGGACTAGCGGAGCCACCGCTACCGCAGACAAAGGCAATGGTGATATTTGGGTTCCTCATGTTTACATGCCGAACCAGAATCCGGGCGATATTTCCGGTGCCAACAGCGTGGGTCGTTGGGATTACGGCCCCTGGTTCTGGCCGCCGTTCACCGGCATCGTCAACTCGCCGATCGTCAATCCCTATTACGATCCCGCATGTGTTTCAGCGCTTCCGTCAGCCGCCAACCCGACCGGAAACTATTGCGAAGGCCAGTACATTCCGGGCGTACCCAACGCCGCCATCAATGTTAACCCGGCTGGTAGCCCGCTGAATCAACCCTCCGGCACGCCGGAAGCATTCAACGATACCCCGCTGGTCAACGGTACCGCCTACCCGGTCCTGAAAGTGGATCCGAAGCAATATCGCCTGCGCATCCTCAGCGTCGGCAATGACCGCATGCTCAACTTGTCGCTGGTTCTGGCGGCGAGCAAGCAATCCGTCGACACCACGGCGAACGGCAATGCCGGCGCGGCCAACAACGCAGTCCCGTGCGACGGAACGACGACTTATCCGGCGAGCTATCCAGTGTCCTTGGCTGGTACTGTCCCTGCTCCAGTCGACTGTACCGAAGTCAAGATGGTGCCGTTCACGTCAAATCAGAACTCGACGCCCGGCAAAGCTTTCCCGTCCTGGTGGTACACTCAGCAAAAGGGGGGCGTGACCTTCGACGGCCGTCCTTCGGGCGTGTTCGATCCGGCTACCCGTGGGCCTGCGATGGTGCAGATCGGCACTGAGGGTGGCTTCCTGTCGTCTCCGGCGGTGATCAAGCCACAACCCGTCAACTTCGAGTACAACCCGAAGAACATCGTCATTGGCAATATTAAGGAGCATGCGCTACTGCTGGGTAACGCCGAACGCGCCGATGTTCTGGTCGACTTTACGAACTTTGCCGGTTCTACTCTGATCTTGTACAACGATGCGCCCGCTCCGGTTCCGGCGTTTGATTTGCGCCTGGATTACTACACCGGCAATTACGACAACACCGACACCGGCGGCACGTTCTCGACCATTCCAGGCTACGGGCCCAACAGCCGCACGCTGATGCAGATTCAGGTCAGCGGTACTGGTGGCACCCATCCTGTGGATGACATCGGCAACATTAACCTAGCTACCTTGACACCTGCTATACAACAGGCGTTCAAGACCAGTCAGGAACCTATAGTCGTTCCCCAGGTCGCGTATAATGCGACTTACGGTACGTCAGTCGCTGACAGCAGTCTGGCTACGGCTCCCAATCACGACTTGTCGCTGATTTCGGATAATGCACTGGACTTTACGCCGTTGAACCCTGCTTTGAATGGTTCGGTTAGTACGAAGTTGACGCTGGATATGCAGCCAAAGTCCATCATCGAGGACTTCACGTCAGATTATGGCCGGATGAATGCGCTGCTCGGCGTGGAAATTCCGAAAACCACGGCGACCGTGCAGACCTCGATTCCGCAGGCGTATATCGACCCGCCTACCGAACTGGTCAGGATCACGCCTAACGATGGCACACCCATCAGCCCGTCCTTTGCTCAATTGAGCGATGGCACGCAGTTGTGGAAAGTGACTCATAACGGCGTAGACAGCCATGCGATCCACTTTCACCTGTTCCATGTGCAGATTGTTAACCGCGTGGGTTGGGACGGTGCGATTCGTCCGCCGGAACTCAATGAACTGGGCTGGAAAGACACCGTGCGCATGAATCCGCTGGAAGACATTGTCGTGGCATTGCGTCCGAAGGTGATGACCAATCTACCCTTTAAGGTTCCGAACAGCCATCGTTTGCTGGATCCTTCTCAGGTGACAGGAGCCGGTTTGTATTTCTTCAACCTGGATCCCGGTACTGGTAACGCATCTTCCGTCACCAACCAAAACATGAATTACGGTTGGGAATACGTCTGGCACTGCCATATCCTGGGCCATGAAGAAAACGACATGATGCGGGCCATCGCTGTGGCACAACCACCGGAAGCGCCTTCCTCAGTTTCTGTCACACCATCGGGAGCCGTCACCGTGAGCTGGACTGACAACTCGGTCATTGCCAACTGGTTCACCATCGAGCGGGATACGGTGAACACGTTCAGTTCACCCAATCACACGGTGTTGAATGTACTTCCTGCCTTCAACAATGTAGCCCAAGGGGAATGCGGCGTGCAGACGACGGGATGTACCCGGAACTACACCGACGCCACCGCACCGACAAATGCCTCGGTCTTTTACCGGATTCAGGCTAACAACACTGTCGGCGGCGGGAACAACAGGCTGGACTCCCCAGGTAATATCCTTCCGGCATCCGTAACCTCGTTGACGCCCAATTTTACGGGGTACGACAACGTGACGGCCAGTTCAGTGATGTCCTCCGGCGGAACAGGAATCGGCTCGCGGATACTGCCGGTGTCACCGACAGCGCTAGCGTTCGGAAGTGTTCAGGTGAATTTGGCGGGCACTCCGCAGGTTGTGACGGTGACCAATACGCTGGCTACGCCGTGGACAGTCAGTAATGTGCAGATCTGTAGTAACAATTCCACCACTGCGACGTGTAATGCCAGCGCTGTGGGCTACACGATGACGAACGGTTGCGCGGGCGCTGCTGGAAATTTGGCACAGAACGCGAACTGCACGGTCACCGTAACGCTGACTCCCAACGCTACCGGAGCAAGGAATGCGTACCTGAAACTCACCACTATCAGAGGAGGAACCACCGCACGCAGCAACGTGGCGCTGACGGGAACCGGTGTCGCGCCGAACTTGGCGCTAGCTTGCCCCTCCGGGTGTCCAAATGCAGGTAGTAACTACTCGTTTGGCAACGTGAACGGCAATGTCTCGGCCACTTTCACGCTATCGAACTCCGGAGCCACAGCTGCACCGTTCGTGATCGGGGGCGTCTCTGTTGCGAAAACTAATGGGGGTAATGGCACTTACGCCAAATCCGGGGGAACTTGTGTTGTGGGCAACACGCTCGCAGTGGGCAATACTTGCACGATTAATGTGACCTTCACATCACCGGCGGGCAATAACACGACCACCGGTACGGTAACCGTAACGGGAACTGACGTGGGTGTTGCCACGCCCTATACCGTCACCCGCAACTTGACAGGAGCGTGAACCACGAAGAAGCTATACAGTATAGACATTTAACTTGAACCGGGGCTCTCTGCAACGGAGCGCCCTAAAAATCAAACCAACCGCCTCACATCTTGGTGTGGGGCGGTTTTTTGTAATGACTGCGATACATTACCCTTACAAGAGAGAAGCAATAATGAAACCCATGAAACAACAGAGAATGGAAACTGCCTTCGGCCATGAGCAGGGCCGAATCGTTTCGCCCCGGCCACAGGCAACCGCTTCTTTACGCTGGTTTGGGATCAACGGGATCATGCGGAGTGCCGGAAAGTCGTTCGCTGCAGTGGCTTTCCTGTATACAGTGATGGCCTCAGGTCCGGCTTTTGCCGGCACGATTTATTCTCAACCACCCCTATTATCACCCTTTAATAGCACCAGAGACTCGCATGTAGACACCAATGTTTCGGATGGTTCTACTTGGTTCTATGACGATTTTATAGCCACCCAATCCGGTTCCATTTCAAATATCACTTGGCACGGCGGTGTGCAAACTAATGCCGGCGGCGGGTTTACCATCCAGATATTCCCCGCGAAAACCGACCCCGCTACGGGTGTATTACTGGATCCAGCCACGCCCGATACCCCGGCCTCCAACCTGGCCGCCTTATTAACGCTTACTGTGCCGGGCAGCGCAGGCCAGACGGCCAACCCGAACGTGTCCGGGTTGTATGACTTTCATGCGGATTTGCAAAACCCCTTCAATCTCATGGCGAACGACCATTACTGGATCACTATCTACTCCAATGGACTCAATCCTTGGGGTTGGGGCAATGGCTCAGGCGGCAACACATTTGCTGAATACTACAGCGTTGGACTATATAACCAATTTTTGCCGCTGAACCAAGCGTATCAGACCCCCGACAGGGCTTTCTCCCTCAATGGCACAGCTATTCCCTCCGTGCCGTTATCGGGTGCGGTCTGGTTATTTGGCAGTGGCTTGATGGGTTTGCTGTCATTCAGTCGGCGTAAAAATAAAACAGCTAACGCCGTTAGCAGCGATTCCGATAGTGGTTCAGTACGACGATCATGCCGGTAAGGTAACACGCAATAAATAAAATACAAAAGTGGGTTTATTTTTGCGTCTTGCCTGATAAGGTAGTAAATAGTTGAACAAGTAGTTTGGGTTGTGATTCCCTGCCGACAAAGCTCAGGGCAGGCATCGCAATCCAATGTTAACCTTTTAACGCGGACTTGACCCCGGGTTTAATTATTAAAGGTCACCATGATAATGCAAAAAAAATGGAACAGGCTGGCGGCCTTGTTGATAGGCTGCGCTTTGTTACCGGTGGCGTATGCCAAAGAGGCACACGCGCTCGTTCTTAAACATTCAAAAAACAGCCGAACAGAGCATCCTGACTAATGCTGAAATGACACTATCCAAAAGGCTTTCAATGCTTACCGAGGCGACAAGATGAATCATACGCCGGTCATTTTAATGCGTGCAAAGCCGGGTGATTTAGAGCCTCCACCAAACCCTGGAGAACTGCATTCACGCATCCCACCGGAAACCTCTGGTCTTCAATACAATTTTTGTAAAAACCTTAAATGTTCATAATTCAAGCTAATTCCTGATGACCAGCAGAAAGTACGTGGCGTTAAATTACCGTACAGTTTCATCTCAGGCGGCAAGCATTACCCATTGAAAAACTATATCTGTCAGTTGATCGGCAAGATCATGTGGTTAACTGGGCTAAGCGTATTTTCGAAAAGCTTAATATTCCCAGGAATACCAGATGAATTGGTTGCCCAACAAAGATTTCTCTATGTATATCGACTCACTTTGAACGCTAATGTCCGTACCCATTAATCAACCTGTTCATCAAAAGGTAAGCGCATCGGACAGCAGTATACAAAGAAATGGCTTCGTGTGAAGAAGCCGGGTTCTAGCTTAGTCTAAATCCCGACTCATCAGCTTCAACATCTGGTTCATTTTCAATTTTTGGCTCAGATGCTGTGTTTTTCAGTTTGGTTTTCATTTCCGTCAAAGACCGAACTATTAACTTCTTAATATTATCAATCATAAGCAACTCATCAGGCTTAGATACGCACAATCTAAGCCTTTCCGTGACGATATGCAAAGCGGATTCGACTCGTATAATTATGTCTGTCATAATTTTTTTGACAAGCTGTGGTTTTGTGTCAGTTTCCGATGCAAAGCGCTCCCAATGCCGAGGCATCATCCATTTAGGTCTATTTTCCCCGCCAATCTTGAATGCAAACTTCTGGCTCAGATTCGGGTATACAGCTGTGCAAATCATATCGTAAAACGGAGTAAGTTTGGTTTTATTGCCGATGGTCATTAATGATAAGTTTTTTGCATGACCATCCATGTTACCGACTAACACATTGAATACCACCCATTCAATTAATCGTTTTTTGTCTGCGGCTGGCCTTGCGCTCCGCTCCAGTACTGATTTAAAACAAACCTGTAAAGATGGCCCACCCTCAGACTCATACTTTTTTCCCGATGGAATGCTTAAAATTTGGCAAATATCATTCTGATGCAGTCTGCGTAGCCTGTTATCCCCATCAATCTCTCGATCGTACCGAGTAACAACAACCGCATCTAGTTCAGAAGCATAACGCACTTCTGCGACATCTAGTTCCGCCTCTTTCGCGATCATCATAACCATCGCCTCATTTATCGCAGTATTCTGGATATCATTTCGATGATTTACTGATGGCTTAATAATATGACTGGATGGGGCGGCTCCAAGAGGAAGTGACATCACGCCATAGACACAAAAGATAACTTTGAATTTGAACGGCAGATTGAATTCA
>JBAXXH010000156.1:0-8391 GCA_037127995.1 Methylococcaceae bacterium
TTTTGGAACATTAATTAAAAAATCGGCTGTAGAAAGTCTGGTTCTGCGGTATTATCGCTCACCATTTACTTTATTACGGAAGCTCACGATGACACAAGATGAATTGAAACAAAAAGTGGCTCAAGCCGCTTTGCATTATATTAAAGATGTCGGCATTATCGGCGTTGGTACAGGCTCTACGGTGAAACATTTCATCGATTTTTTGGGCGATTTTAGAGCGGATATTGAAGGCGCTGTCTCCAGCTCTGAAGTGAGCACCGCACACTTAAAAAAAGTCGGCATTCCGGTATTTGACTTAAACGCAGTCGGTACATTGGATGTTTATATTGACGGTGCTGATGAAGTGAGTCCTCACAAGCATCTGATTAAAGGCGGCGGTGGCGCTTTAACCCGTGAAAAGATTATTGCCGCAGCCAGCAAGCAGTTTATTTGTATTGTCGATGAGACTAAATGCGTTGATGTGTTGGGTGCATTTTCCCTGCCTGTTGAAGTGATTCCCATGGCCAGAAGTTATGTTGCCAGAGAACTGGTTAAATTAGGCGGTCAGCCGGTGTGGCGGGAAAACTTTATAACCGATAACCATAACGTTATTCTTGATGTTCATAACCTGAGTATTATGGAACCGGTTAAGCTGGAACAAATCATCAATAACATTACCGGCGTTGTTACCAACGGCCTTTTTGCCATGCGCCCTGCCGATGTTGTGTTAATCGGCAAAGGTACAGAAGTTATTACACAGTAATTTGTTTGCTGTCGGTCAGGGCTCTTTATGCCCTGAAGCACAAAACGTGAGTGACGGGGTTGCAAACCCCGTCACGCTTGGCTCCGTCAAGCTTGGTGCCCACCACACGACTACCTCGGCAATTAATGAATTCCCTTTTGTGGCAGGCTTAAATTGGTGGTTCCGTCTTGCGATACTTCTTCCTGATAAATTCCGGTTAATTTACGTTTAAACTCATTAGAGATCACCCTGGAATCCTGCTTGCTTGCTACCACGCGCGGCGTGATCAGGACAACCAGCTCGGTTTTGTCATTTAGCTTTTTAGTAGTCCCGAATAATGACCCTATTAACGGCAAGTCGTATAAATAAGGAATCCCAGATTTGGTTTCCTGTACCGAGTTGTCAATTAAGCCGCCCAATACTATAGTTTCCCCGTCATGTACCGCTACGGAACTCTCAATTTCTTTTTTATCAATAGTAGGCGATATGATGCCTGATGAACTTGCTCCGTCCTTCACTTTACTGACAATTTGCTTGAGCTTCATAATCACCATGCCGTTCGCATTCACTCTGGGCGTAACCTCCAGAGTAACGCCTGTATCCTTATATTGGATTGAATTGGCTATAGTGCCAGTGGGGGCGTTAACATTGGTTATGGTTCCGGTTTGTATGGGCACTTGTTGACCGACATTTATTTTCGCTTTTTGGTTATTTAACACCATTAACGACGGCGAAGAAATCACATTGACATTATTTTGGGAGGCTTGTGCACTTAACAAGGCTTGTAACTGTCCTGAAGTGTAGAAAGCGGTAAGTCCACTTGCTCCCGCTGCCGCTACTGCTCCTAGTCCGCCAGCTGCTTGGCCAGGGCCTGGGGGACTGAGGCTTGTGCTAGAAATTGCACTCCCCCCGTGCTGAAAATACCACGATATGCCGTACTGCAAGTTCCCCGTTAAGCCAACCGACACTACCGTCGCATCAATCAGCACCTCTAAGGGCATCGCATCCAACTGGGTAATAACCGGCAGTATCACTTCGTAGTCCTGCGCGGTAGCAACAATAACGATTGAATTATTGGTCTCATCCGCAATAATTTTTACCTTGCCGATGTTGGATATTGATCCGCCACCAGTCGCTAAATTGCCTGCCAGTGGCTCTTTTTCAGGATCATTGGTGGCGAAGGCACCCGGATTGCCCGCCGATGAATTTTGATCAGACGGATTGACTGCAAAAGTGCCCATATTGCCGGTCGGCGTAGTACCCAAATTGGACGGCGTATTACTTGTACCAAAGGGTGAGCCGCCCGTATTGGACGGCGAATTACCGGTATTGGTCGGATCTTGGTTGGATAGGGTGTCAGCCGTTTCCCCCGGTGCAATCGAGGCGGAAGTATCTTTGCTTTTGGAGCCGGTAAATATCTGGTTTAAGGTGGCCGCCAATTTTTTCGCTTCGGCATGTTGAACTTTATAGACATTAACCCCGCCGCCGGACGCGGTATTGGCTTTATCGAGCCTGAATATCCAGTCTTCAATATCGTCCAGATAGTGCGCCTGATGGGTGACCGCCAAAACGGCGTTTAAGCGCTGTATCGGGATAAACTGAAAAAACTCGGACTTCTCGCCTTTACCCTTTTGATAAAAAACAGTTTGCAGCTCTTCAATCACGGTTTTTGGGTCGACATGGGTCAAGGGAAACAAGCCAAACGAGCGCCCCTTTAACACATCAATATCAAAAGTGCCTATCATATCCAGCACTCTGGCTATTTCATCAGCCGTTCCGGAAGCCACCAAAATATTACGCTTGGCATCCACCGTCAGTATGGTTTTTTCATGCACCAAGGGTTTTATAATATCGACAATATCCTGAACACCCACATTTTTAACCGGTATCACCCGGGTTTGATACCCTGACCGGCTGGCAGACATGTCTGAAAGAAATAAAGCGTCGGCGGTCGGTTCAATATGATAAATTTTGCCATTCTTGATCAACGCCGCATTATTCATGCGCAACACCATTTCCAAGGTAGGCAGTAATTCTTCCTTGGTTAAGGGATCCGTGGTTTGCAAGGTCACTTTACCGGCTACTTTGGGACTGAGTACATAGTTTTGCGCCAGGATATCGCCCAGAATAACTTTTGCCACTTCGCCAAGGTCAGCCTCGTCAAAATTAAGGCTGTAAGAACCGGTGCCCGTTGGCCCGGCGTTTCTGTTTTGTTGGGTAGCACCGGATACAAAACGATCTGTCCCTCGATACAATTCAGCGGGAGTTTCAACAACGGGCGGCTTGTTTTCCAATTGCTTAAAAACGGCATTCATTTCTTCCTTTTTTACAGGATTCAACGGTAATTTGGCGGATTGCTTAAACGGTAATAACTCGCAACCGACCAGCGACAAACCCATAACCAGAACGCAGGCGGTTGTGGTTAGTTTTTTAAAATCATTCATTCGTATTCTCGGGTTCGCCTTCTGCGGGAGGTGGTGGCTGGTTATCTTCTTCTGGTTGGGGTGCATTTGGCTGGTTCGGTACATTAGGTAGGTTCGGTACATTGGTTTTTGGGGTTGAATCTTTCAATTTTGGTTTTCTGAGCAGTAACTGTTTTTCTTGAGTACCTTGTTTTAACACGGCTCTGTCCGTACTAATTTCAGTCAGCTTCCAGCCATCAAGATCAGCGCCTATGCTTATCTTACGATAATTATCTTTAGCCGCTTTGGATTTGGCGCGACTGAATAATCCTGACAAACCTTTATTGGTGGTATAAATCCCGTTCAACTCCCAATCAAAGACAACAGCGACCGCAGCGGCGGCGCTGGCTTGCTCTTCTTCAGGCGTGGGTTCATCGACGGGTTTTCTGCCTTTAATAAATAAGGGTCTGGCCACCAAATCGGTATAACCGGCTTCAGTTTGTTTGGTTAGTTCTATGGTCGGCATTTCATCGTGTGCGGATTTTTTTTCTGCTGCCGTTATTGGCATCAACACTTGCTTTTGCGTCCAGCCCGCATAGAACCACTCACCGATTATAATCAGGATCAACATCAGGCAAACAATGCCTAACACAGACATAAGCTTAATGTTCATTGTGCTTTTTTTCTCATAAAACTGACCGCCTGAAAATTAACGTTCAATTCATTACTGGACTCAATTTGGCGCGTCGTTCTGTTTCTGGTGCCACGCATGGGTCTTATATCAATCTGGTCAATAATAATCAACGGTGTCGCGGTTTCTATCTTGTACAGTACCGCCCGCAATACTTCACTATTACCGGTCATTCTTACCCTAACGGTTATTCGACTAAAGTTGTCCTTGTTACTGACGGGAAGCGCCTGGGTACTGCTCAATTGTCCTCCGGCATCGACAATCGCTTTTTTTATAAACTCCTGCATTTCGGCAGAAGCCAACGCATCCGTTTCCTGACTGTTAAAATAACCTTGAGTCTCATGCTGCTGTTTTAAATTGGCTATACTGGCAATAACGGTTTCTTTTTCTGCTAATATACGCTCATATTGCTGTAACTTAAAAACAAGACTATTTTTAACCTCGTCCAACTCCATTTTTTTGCCAACAACCGGTACAATAATAACCAAAACAACAACCAATAGGACGATAATCAATAACCCTAAAGCAATCCAGCGCTGTTGTAGTTCAGGCGAAAACAGGGCACGTATTTTATCTTTGTTCACTGGCAATCCCTCCTGCTTTGGCCACATCAACCGTAATCTGAAAGCGTTCAAGTTTGCTGATGCTATCCTGGGTGACCGGCGAAGCAAAGCGGGCATTTTCAAACAATTCAGACGCTTCCAAAACGGCTATCAGTGTTGAAGCGGCCGGCGATTCGCCTTGTATCTGCAAATGCCCGTCCGAGTATTGTGCGTAGCTTAACCAGGTATCATCTTTAATGAGTGCGCTTAAGGTATTCAACATTACAATGACTTCCGGCGTCTCGCTTTTCTCTTTAAGTAACTGGCGGGTTTCATCTATCACCGCATCAATCTCTTTTTGCAATGCCTTAACCTTTTTGGCATCCTTCTCAAGAACATCGGCCTTTATCTGTAAGAGGTTAACAGTTTGATATTCAAGCACTACCGGCATCACTATTACAGCCATTAGCAACAAACCGGTCAATGTTATCAGCCCCCAGTGCATTAAACCCGGTAATTTTGCGGTTTTTTGTCTTAGCTTTTCGGGTAACAGATTATAAGAATAGTCGAGATCATCCAGATTATTAGGCGAGCCTTCATAATCGACAAACCACAGCGACAGGCCCAGTGCCTTGATATCGTCATAGAGTCCATCAAGTAATTCCCGTGGTGTTAATATCAGCATGACCCTGATTTGTCCGGGCTCGTTTACAACGTCCAGCGGCTTAACAGCAAAATAAACCTGTTCCGCCTTAAACGGTGTATAGCGATCCAATTCGTAAGCGACAACCTGCTCAAGATTTTCTTTTGCCGCCGCAGGCAAGCCAAGCTCTTTTTGAATGGCATCATGACCCGTTAATCTGAGTATTACTTTAGCTTTTTCAAGGCGCTCATCTTTTTCACAAAGGCGCTGAAAGGTGAGCTCTCTGGCAGCACTTTCGGGTATTTCCAGCGTTTCACTTTGCCCGTTGCTCACATAGCTTAGTACTAACTGACTGCCTTCAGAACGTATGATGATGAAGCCTTGCCGGTCATTAACAAGCTCCTTGATTTTTTCCGGTACCAAAAAAGCAAGTTCTCGCTTCCACCAGCGAAAGAACTGCTTAAAATTAAGGTCAATTGTTGAGTTCAGGTTCAGCATACTGTTTCACTAATAAATTACTCATTGCATCGGTAAATAATGATGCCCTGTTTGCGGTTGCATTTTGCCATTTCAATATCTCAAACGGGCTTGGGCTTGTCTGGGTATTGCCGGATTTTTTTATCACCGCACTTATCAAGGCTCTTGATCCGTCAGCCATAAACACTTCAGAAACGATGGTAAATGCATTATTTTGTCCGGTGGGATTTTGTCCGATGGGAGTACTTTGTCCGTTGGGGGTATTCATTCCTAAACTGGCAGGAAAGGGTGGCACTGGCAGGTTATTTATCGTACTTTGCAGTCTGGCTATAATATAGGCATCTACCAACGTTTTATCCAAACCGGGAATTACCTGTAAAACCTCTTTAGTCGCCACCTTTACGTCGACTTGCGGTTGCCCGGAATAAACCGTGACTAACGGCTCAAGCCACAAAAACAACGACTTGTTCATGCCCAATACCAACTGCAATTCTTCAATTGACTCGAAGGGTTTGTTTCCGGGCTGATACTTTAAGCCTGCGTCCTGATACTCCTGTTTTTCAGCGCCATCCAAATGCACCAGATCGTCTGCATCACGCCAATCGAGAATGGCACCGACTAATTTGGCTTGCTGTTCTTCATCTACGGGGGCACTGGTCATCAGACTTTTTAGCAAGGCTTCATCGGCTTTATTGATATCTATTTTACCTGCTTCAGATGACAGCCGTAACCTGATTTTGGCATTATTAGCATTTATTTCATAAATATTACCATCTGCCCGCCAACCTTTTGTAAGATCCGGATTTAGCAACATCATTTCTGCCATTGCAATTCCGGACTTTGCAACCGCACCGGCTTGTGCATTGTTTTTAATGCCCCCAACAATAGCGGATTCCCTGCGCATACTGAGCGCAAAACTCCCCGCCATAATAGTCAGTAAGCTTAGCACCCACAGCACCAGAACCAGCGCCATCCCCTTTTGCCTTATCACTGAAGCACTTGGGGTTGGCTTATATTGCCTGTATTGCCGGCACCAAGGCCAGCGCTGTCAGTTGTACTTGTGCCCGTCACTTTAAGATCAATAATCATTTCCGGCCAGTAGATGCCATTGTCCAGATTGATGTTGATTTTAACCAAGCGAGGCAGGGCTGATTTGCCAAGCCATTCTTCCATCCAAACGCTCTCACTCACACCATCCTCTGAACCAAAATAAGCCAGCGTAAACTCACTGACGTGCTTTATTAACGTCACTTCTTCCTTTGGCCATTCCTCGCCCTCAGCCGGTGCCGCAAAAGGAACGACGGTCACTCTGATAAACCGCTCATTATCTTCTTCCAACAGCGCGATGGAAAACACCTGTAATCCCGTTCTGGCAGCACTTGCAGGGAAAGCTGATACAAATTGCAACGATTGCGCCGTGCCCTGAAAAGAAAAAGTCTTCTCGCCTTCGACAAGCAACTCATTCCATAGAGGTCTTGCTACCGACAAATCCCGTTGAAAAAAATTATAAACAACCGCTACTTCATTCACATCGGTTATTTTGCTTTCGCCCTTTTCCCAACTGTCGGCACAAATTTTTAAACTGGTAAACAACAACACCATCATAATGCCTAACAGGGTCATGGCGATGAGCACTTCAATCAGGGTAAAGCCACGCAGATTCTCGGCACAAGGTAAACGGGCACAAGCACGGACTGTTTTAGCCTTGTAGCTTGCAGCTTGTAGCTTATCTATCCTCATAGCGTTTTATTGATCAATTTTAAAGTCGTTAACTCAACCTGCCGGTCATTGGCATTACCATCACCCCAGCTTACGATAACCTTAACTTTAAAAAGCACTGCCGTTGCAGTCGTGGCATCAACATTATCAGGATTAAAGGCATACGGGCCAACATCAACCTGCCAATTATATTTTTCATTTTCCACACCTGAATCCTGACCTTCCTGCAAGGGTGTTTCCACGCCTGTTTTAGCCATTAAGCTTTCAGCGATTTGAACCGCTGCCGTATAGTCCTCTGCAACGACAGCCGTATTGACTCCGCCAGAAAATATCTTTAACAAGATACCCAATGACAGCGCGAGAATGGAAAATGCGATCAGGATTTCCAGCAAGGAAAATCCTTTCTGTTTATTTAATTGCGTGGATATCATTTAACTCAATTTGACCGGTCAACCAGTTGATATCGATTTGCCAGCCAACTGCGCCTCGCGTCAGAGTAATTCTGCCGCCTGTTGACGAACCATCGGCAAAAAAACGAATGTTGCCCAAGCCTTCATCACTTTTAAGCTCGCTTTGCGCAGTGACCAAGGTGATTTTAACGGCCTTGGGGATAGCATAAATTTTGCCACGGCTGCTCACGGTGTAACTGTTATTGGCAAGATCAAGGGTAAGGGTCGTTTCCTGATGAGACATTAAAGCCTGTCCCCTTGCATAACGCAGGGCCGAAACAATATCTCTGGCGGCTACTTTAAGCCCGGCTGAATCGCTCCCTGAAGAAATATTAATACCAATGGCGGAAAACCCCAATACCACAATAAACAGGACAACGATCAGTTCAAGCAGAGTAAAGCCTTTGTTCAGGCGAAAGGGTGCCGGCACATTGCACAATTGCCCCGATCTTGTTACCTTAAAATTAGACATCTTTCATTTTTGCATGAAAATAGTGAAAGGTTTGGCTCATAAAACGCTGCCGGTCGGGTTTTGCAACCCCGACCGAAACGTTTGAAGGCTTCAACAGCTTTCAAAACGTAAGTGACGGGGTTGCAAACCCCGTCACGCCTCAGGCCTTTATTCACAAGCAAGGCAACCGACACAGCCGCTGCCGGTCGGGGTTTGCAACCCCGACCGAAACGTTTGAAGACTTCAACAGCTTTCAAAACGTAAGTGACGGGGTTGCAAACCCCGTCACGCCTCAG
>JBAXXH010000157.1:0-8291 GCA_037127995.1 Methylococcaceae bacterium
GAACTTGTTAGTATCTTAACTGAACGGCAACCGCATCTACTCAAACGCGATGTGGAATTGGCGCTGAATTGCATCCTGAAACTGATGGTAGATGAATTAGTTCAGGGCAATCGAATTGAAATCAGGGGCTTTGGTAGTTTTGATCTACATTGTCGGCCTCCGCGTATTGCGCGTAATCCTAAAACGGGTGAAGCCGTTAATTTACCGGCTAAAGTAGCGATTCACTTCAAACCAGGCAAGGAAATGAGAGGCCGAGTCAATGCAGTGCGTGACAAGTGCGGTATTACGGAATAAATGTTAAACATCCACGCTATCAACGCAACCTGATCATTTAACGCCTAAGAACATATTTTCCAATGCCCCATGTTTACCTTAGCCGTTCAATTCTTTCTAGGTTTGCTTTATGCCAACGCAAGTGAATGGCTGGTGCATAAATATATTCTGCATGCACTCGGAAAAAAACGGCATAGTTTCTGGGCTTATCATTTGCATGAACACCATGCTATTTGCACCAGTAACAGTATGCTCGATCCGGGTTATCAAAAGTTGACCTTAACAACCTGGAATACTCAAAGTAAGGAACTGGTAGTGCTAGCGGGTATTGTGCTGCTGCATGTGCCAATGTTCTTCATATTCCCATCATTTACCAGTGCGGTCTATGCGTCTTTAGCCCTTTATTATTACAAGCATCGCAAAGCCCACCTGGATCCGGTTTGGGCCAGGCGGCATTTGCTTTGGCATTATGAACATCATCTTGGCGGAACCAGTGCAAATTGGTGTGTCACTTGGCCATGGTTCGATTACCTTCTGGGAACCCGGGTTAAAGGTAAAATTCTGGATTGATACAACCAAGGCTTCCAGAAAACCTTTATTTTTTAGGCCTTAGATCCATTTATCATTTTGTCCATTCGCCAGATCGCAATTAATCGGGCGGAATGTCGACTCCTGTCCTGTCCTGTCCGAGGCTGATTTCATGGCGCAGAAGTCTCTCCATTGGGTAACACAAATTTGATGTCCAAGGTTCTCAAATACGTTTGCAATCCAGCGTCTTGCATCGGTATTAAATGAGCATCAATAGAAGACTCATTATAATGAGCGTGCCAGTAACCTGGAGGCGTGATGAAAACTGAGTACGGTTTCCAATTTATTCGAGTCGCGTTTATTATTTCTCCTTTCGCAGAAACCCTCGTTCCAACCAGTGTATAGCAACCAGGTTCACAATCTAAAATTAAATCCAGTGCCACTGATTGATGACGGTGCGGTAATTGCACAGCAGCCTTTGGCAGCACCCCGAGCATAGCCCAAAGTGTGTGTGTCACTGTTAAAGTTTGATCCATTTTTTTGTTGGCAAGCAGCACACTAATGCGGCTTCGGTTCACAGCATCCGCTTCTTTTCGCACTTTATCTAATTCCCGCAGAGAATCTTCGGATGTATATAGCGTCGGTTTAAAGCGTGGAATATCAGCTTTAACACCTAGGTAGCGTAGAAGCGGCTCATCATGAATCAAGTAAAATACCGAGTCGATATCAGCAAAATGGCGTGTTTCCTTACCAATCGGCAACACTACAAAATCACCCGTCTTCCATGCTATATCGATGCTATCAAATTCAGTGCGTCCATTTCCATTCACAACATAAAATAGCTGTGATGTCGCATTAAAATTCGTAGACAATTCTTCTCCGGCCAAGATACGCACGAAGTTGGCACAAAGAGCGGGACTGGTCGCTGGCCCTTCGCAATTCAATTTTTTGCTTATATCAAGCGGGATAATTCGGGTGCTGCCAGTTTTATGTAACTCGCTACCGAATTCTGCAAACGGAATTTTAGAGATTACTCCAGCACCAACAGGATCGGCGGCTTTCGTATATTCGTAATAGATACCATTTTCAATTAAACTCTTGAGCTTACTTGGCTTATCTGGATTAGTCATGGAACTTACCTCTAAGGTAAATGGATAATTTTAAAGTATGACGAACCAAAAATCGGGACGTCTAAAAGTTGGCAAAAGCCACGCCAGATATGCCTTTGTAAGAAATCCTATGCGCACTAACAAAAAAAGTAAGTTGCTTTAGCCAGTTTTGGCAAAACAGGCATATACTGACAATAGGTGAATTGTTTCTTATCGTCATGTCTGGCACCAGACCCATAACTGACGGTGGATGTTCATTTGAACAGTTAGCCTAAGTGACTTTTCATGTTGGTTGGAAACGTAAGGTATGTAAAAATTTATCTGGCATAAAAGGGACTGTTTTACCTTCTTGCCAAAACGTTTGTTGATCCCGGTAATGTCTTGAAAAAGGCTGGCCCGATTGACCGCCAGGCATTTCCAGTATGCCATTTTCGGGATGGGCGGGAGCCAGTACCAATCTTTCGCTGGCACCGTGTGCTTTTGACATCACTCTGACACAGACACTCGCGCAGCCCGAACTTTCGAAGTCGCCTATATCCAAAAATGCACCAAGCACCGGCAGACTCTTGCTGAAAGGATGCTGTTGCACAATCCGGTTGACCGTTCCCCAATTCAGTTGGGCAAGTTCAATATCGGGATAATCGCTTTGTAAGTCTTTTGCCGCCGAATTCAAGGTGTCCAAAATGAATGTCCGCCAGTCATCATTATACTGCGCAGGAATGACGCCTTTCGGACGTTGCGTCAATAGCTCTCGCAACGGGGTTTCCATCTCGCGCCAGGCATAACTGAAATTGGGGTCGTATTGCTGACAGCGAGCGACCACTTTGGCAAATACGGCTTCCGCTAATTTTGTTCGAAAAACGATTAAGAGCGCGACTCCCTTGCTGTCGATATCCATATGCCCGTCCCAAGCCCGTAATATTTGTTCGCTCTGATTTACTATGCCCTCAATGTGCTTAACGGCGATTAACTCCTGCAAGGCCAAGTGCTGGTAAAACTCATAAAATTCACTCCGCGTATCGAGTTGCATAGCCAGCATAGTCTGTTCAGTGATGCCGTTCGACCCTTGTAGCAATTCGGTGAGGCGATGAGCGCGGTAGCCTAACGCCCAGTTGTGGGCAATGACATAAGGATAATCCCGGCCCAGTGTGCGGTTATTAGCGGTGACGATAAAACCTTCAGGAGGATCGTATAAACGCGGTAATTGCTCGGGTGGAATAAAACCGTCCCAAGCCGTCGAAGCCGCTGCCCAAGACCGGCTAGCCATACCGTTAAAGCCTTTGCGCTTGGGGAAACGTCCCATATAAGTCCAGCCGATATGACCGGCGCGATCAGCGAAAACGACATTTTGCGGTGGGCCACCCGCCTGATTAATGATGGTGATGGCTTCTTTGACAGACGTCACTTTATCCATATCGAGCAAACCAAGATCGACAGCGGATGTTTCCAGCGCAGTCCATTTTATTGCCATGGAATGGCCTAATAACGGGTTTGATGAGACCGGTCCCCAAACGGTAGAGCGTAATTCTATGGGTATGTCAGCCCCGTCTTTGACCTTGATAAGGGCTGTATTTTTGGTAAAACTGCGCCAGCCTTGCGGGGTTAAGTATTCTTGAGCGTTGTCTGGATTAATGTCGAGAGTAATCAAATCCAGTAAATCACCGGTAACATTGGTAAACCCCCAGGCGACATTATTATTGCCGCCCACAATCAGCATCGGCAACCCTGGCAAGGTGACCCCATTCAGAGTGTGTCCGGCGTATTGTAACTCGGTGCGGTACCAAATATTCGGCGCATTCAAGCTCAAATGCATATCGTTGGCGATTATGGCGCGTCCATCCAGAGTCTTCTTGCCGGCCACCACCCAATTATTTGACCCGGCGATACCGCTATCAACATCAACAGAACCTTTCGCCAATTTGACGGGTTGCGCATCGAGAGCGGCAAAGGCGCTAACGGGAACAGGCTGCGCCGGACGGTGCGAATCCGGACCACCTAACAGTACGGTGGCATAAACATCGGTATCCGGAGTCAAAAACGCCACCAACGGTTTCGGCAGCGCTTTTTCCATGACCGTCACCATGCGCTCGTCCTGTTCTTGACCATTAAGGGTTTGAAACATGCCGAGAGCTACCAGTATGCTGTCTTCCGGACGCCAAGGTTCCGGACGGGAATTAAGCGCCATAAACTCAGGCGGCAGCAGGTTAGCCTGATCAACAAAGGCGTTCACACCTGCCACATAAGCCTCTAAAACTTGTTTCTGGTTAGCGGGCAAGGCTAAAAGAATATTTTTGGCGGCTTGTTCAAACTGGTAATCACGTTGACGTATATCCAGATCAACCGCTTTTGAGCCAAAGATTTCTGCAAGCCGACCGGTGCTCTTGCGGCGCATTAATTCCATTTGAAACAAGCGGTCGCGTGCATGTAAAAAGCCCAAAAGACGAAAAGCATCTTCACGATTATCAGCAAGAATAGACGGGATACCCAATGCATCGCTATGAATCGTAGCCGCCGCGCTTAAACCGGACAACGAAATTTCGCCATCTTCTTTCGGTAAGGAAGCCGTCAGTAGCATAAAAATGACGCCAGTGCCCAACACAATAACAACCATCAACACCGAAATAACACGTTTTAATCGCATAAGCTTGTCTGTAAGGAATGGGAGACTGATTCTAGGGTCTGATTTTACGCAAAATGCTAATGGATGCAAACAACATCAGCAATCGGAAGGCTGGATACCCAATAGGTAAAGGTACGCAAGTAGCTATAAAGACTATCAAATGGAACTGTGTATCGTATCCCGGTATTATGAGCGAATAACAAAAAATTTTATGACCAAAAGCTATGCGGACAAACAGTTGAGCTATTATTGCCGAGCCTTCCAGTCAGAAGTTGATGTTCGAGTTAATTGCGTTAAAATCAAATAATACAAGTAATCAAAGAAGACGGTTGGAAATCATAAATTTGGGTAGGATTGACTGCGAACTATCGACCCTATGCAGACATTCACCTCAGATTCCGAATGTCGGCGATCTAGCTCTAAGCTGACAGTCAATTGAACGAAGCAATTAGATCGATTGGCCGACTATCGGAAATTGTTAAGTTGTCTCTACCGGCATTTTAATTCGCCTGCCTTACGTAAGCTGCGCGCCTCGCTTAAGTTTGTTATCCTTCAATTTATTTGGCTGCCTAACCCGATTTTTACCAGCAACACGGAGAAGACGAAGGAATTTTGGACATTCAAAATGGTTTGGCGCATTGCAGGCCGCTGCGTGACGGAGCCCATCCCGCATAGCGGTTAGTTCTTTAATTTTTCTGTCCAATTCGTCTGCCTTTGCTAAAAGCAGTGTTCTATTAATGTCAGGCCCTTCAGGCGTAATCATTTCACCAATTTCATCAAGCGAGAAACCGGCGCTACGCCCCAAAGATATTAAAGTCAGTCGCTCTATAACATTGGCGCTGAATAGACGGCGCAAACCAGAGCGGCCGCTTGAATGGATCAGTCCTTTTTCTTCATAAAATCGTAACGTTGAAGCGGGTAATCCGGATGCCTTTGCAACCTCGGCTATATCCATTATTTCACCTGTCGTAATTAAAACTTGACTTCAAGTCGACTTGAACTTGTATCCTAGCCCAGAACACAACTTAGCACAACTCACTGAAGCCATTAAGTTGGCGTGATTATTTATACCTAAAGAACTTAAGGAGACGTTATGAAAGAAAATTTTTGGCATCAAAAATGGGAACGAGGAGACATTGCTTTTCATGAAAGTGAGGTAAACCCGTTTCTAATAGAACATTTTGAAAAATTAAATCTGCCAAAGGACAGTCGTGTCTTCCTGCCCTTGTGTGGCAAGACGCGTGACGTTGCTTGGTTGCTTGGCTGCGGTTATCGGGTTGTTGGCGCAGAATTGAGTGAACTCGCTATTAACGAGTTGTTTAAAGACCTGGGCTTAGCGCCGGAAATCTCCAAAGTTGGGGAATTAATCCGCTACCGTGCTAACAATATCGACATACTCGTGGGCGATATTTTTGCTGTGTCTGCTGACTATCTTGGCCCCGTGAGCGGGATATATGATCGCGCCGCTTTAGTTGCCCTGCCTGCCGGCATAAGAGTCGACTATACCTCACACCTGATCAACATAAGCGATGGGGCACCACAATTGCTGATCACTTATGAATACCACCAACAGCTTATAGATGGTCCTCCGTTTTCAGTCAACGAGGACGAAGTAAAGCAACATTATGGCACTCGTTACCATTTAAAGCCTGTTGAAAGTAAGAATATCGAGGGCGGTTTGAAAGGGCAAGTTGCAGCAACAGAAACGGCTTGGTTGCTCCAAAATACCGATGAATAGCGTGGAATTATATGCCCCGGGTATAGAATGGATACTGCTGTACATGGTGTTGGGTGCCGTAGTTGGCTTTATGGCAGGCTTACTAGGGCTGGGTGGCGGTGGAATATTGGTTCCTCTTCTGGCATCCATTTTCACTTACCAAGGGATAAATGTAGATAACGTCGTTCATTTGGCCTTAGGAACGTCATTGACCTGCATGATCATTTCTTCAACAGCAAGCATCCGCGCACATGCTTCACGAGGCACCGTAGAGTGGCAGGTCGTTCGCGGATTGGTGCCCGGAATTATTCTGGGTGCCTTTCTGGCTACCCAGGTCGCCGCCCACGTTAACTCGGTCTATATTGCCCTATTTTTTGCGCTGTTCATGGCGATTGTAGCGGGGCAGCTGTTTGTCAATTGGTAACCAAAGCCCAGCCAAAAACCGATATGCTTTCGCGGATTAATTGTGGCCGGAGTTGGAATAGGATCTTTATCAGCGCTTGCTGCCGTGGGCGGTGGCTTTCTCACCATTGCCTACTTGGGCTATAAGAATGTGGACATAAAGAAAGCCATTGGCATTTCGGCTGCCATCGGATTTCCTATTGCTATCACCGGTACTGTAGGCTACTTGATAAGCGGTTGGTCCAAAACATTGGGCGGTTCCTATACCCTTGGATACATTGATGTGCCCGCATTTTTGGCAATATCAATTACGAGTTTTATTGCAGTCCCCTATGGTGCAGGCTGCTCACATCGTTTGCCTGAAACCTATTTGAAAAAGATATTCGCCATTATCTCATTGGTTTTGAGTATAAAGATGCTAGTCTCGGTGGTTAAATTTTGAGCTGAGCGTGTCGGTATTCTTTGATAGCATTTACACCAACTACACATAGCAAGCCTGTGAATCTGGCATTAGACCTAAGGAAGTTTTAATAATGAATCCCCCCGCCAAATACGAATGGCTGATACCCGCAGGCTTGATAGCGCTCAGCTTCATCCCGATGGTTGCCGGTACTTTCCGCGTGCTTGGACTTGGCAGCGGTGCAGAGATCACAGCAGAGAACGCACGGTTCTTCGCGGCACCCTTGCCGGTGGTGCTGCACATTGTTAGCACCCTGATTTACTGAGTTCTCGGCGCTTTCCAGTTCTCCCCCAGTTTTCGCCGTCGCAAACCTAACTGGCACCGTGCGGCCGGGCGGATACTAATCCCTTGCGGGCTAGTCGTCGCGTTTTCGGGCCTGTGGATGACCCAGTTTTATCCGCCTGCAAACTATCCGCCAGTCAATTTTGATGGCCCGTTCCTTTACGCGATCCGGCTTCTGGTGGGTTCGGCGATGGCTTTGTTTCTATGCCTAGGTTTTACGGCTATCCGCAAGCGAGACATACCGGATCACAGGGCCTGGATGATGCGTGGCTATGCCCTCGGTCTGGGTGCCGGTACACAGGTCTTTACTCATCTCCCGATGTTCCTGATTCCGAGCCTACAAGGAGAACTGGCAAGGACGCTTTGCATGGGAGCGGGCTGGGTCATCAACCTTGCAGTGGCCGAATGGTTAATTTCGCGTGAGCGCAGAAGACAATTACATTGAAAATCCGCTTTTTGCAGCCGGATATAATGAACGTAATTGAACGGCGGCTTTAAAGCATACACTTGCCATTGCTGTGAAATCCCAGATTGTCTCTTGTTGGCCGTGAGCTGGCGGTCAATTCCAACTCAAAACCAACACACTTTCAGAGGGGCTTGGGTCAGGGGAGATTTTTTAAATAAATTACCCACGGCTCTGAAGAGTAACGGGGCTTGGCGTTCCCGGATGTGTTTCACAGGCGTGGCGGGGTTGCAAACCCCGACCGGCATAGTATCTATATTAGGTTAACGATGCTTTTTCGCGTGAAGCTCTCAGTAATAAAGTTCCCACACCTTGATGGGTAAAAAGCTCAAGTAGTACCGCATGTTCAACGCGCCCATCAATAATATGGACACTGGTTACTCCGCCTTTTAGCGCATCGGTAGCGCAACGGGTTTTAGGAATCATGCCGCCCGATA
>JBAXXH010000158.1:0-8267 GCA_037127995.1 Methylococcaceae bacterium
AACAAACCCTGACGCAGTGCCGTCATGGCATTAACATCAAAAACCTCTTTGGTTTCAAGCGTGGGCATCACCTTAAAAGTCGTGCCTTGCAATTGATCAAAATACGCATGAAATACGGCTTCGGTAAACTTTGGCAGTACAAACCCGTCCACTTTTTCAATATCGGGAAGTTCCAATAAACGCGCCAAAATTTCCGGATTTCTGGCACGAATAAACCTGAATCGAGTGGAAGACTCTCTAAAACCTTGCAAGCATAAGCCGATGTGGCGCACACAACTATCCACCTCAGACTTTGATATTGCATCCTCCGTACAAAAAATCATTGAGCGCAACATGGAATACTTTTCGCCATTGGCGATTTCCATAATGTCGCGGCGATTTCCCGGCATATAAAGCGGCGCCCCCAACATCCAGGGTGAAAACGACTTTAATTGTAGGTTCATAATTCAATCTCTTTGATTAACGCGACTGCACGATACGGTAAATCTTTAAAAACCGCTATCGGAATTGACTTGGACTCGGCTAACCAGCGTAAATGTTGGGTCGCTTCACAATCCAAATCCTGTAACAATAATAACCGTGCTTCACGACGCAATAACACACGCGTTGCTTCACCAATACCGGGCTTAATATAATTGTGATGGGTAATGCCGTAACGTTCGGCAACCCAGTTTAAAAACGCTAGCGAAGTCGCCTGTAATTGTTGGCAATGATCTGAATGATCGGTAAATCGACCGTCAAAAGTTGGTCTTATAACAGCCACTCGCTCAAGTAAGGTATCGATAAAATAAGTCGATAAATCGTGTTCGGCAAACTGCCCGTAATAAAGACAACCATGAAAATCAGTAGGGCTGGCGGTGTGTGGGTCATAAACCGACCGACTCACCAGGCCTGATATGGTGGCATTTAAAATACATGAAGGCATTAAATAATCTTCTGAAGCTGCCGCAACCGTCGCCCACCCTGACAAATCGGTTAACACATATAACTCAGGCGGAATAGCGATGCCGTCACTGACTGAAAAAGCCTGTAAACTGGTTGCCAACTGCCGTGCGATAACGCCTTTTCCTGTCCAGCCATCAACAAAAACCAATGACTCCGGCGCGTGCTTTTGTAAAATATAACGCAAAGCATTTGGGTCTATGCCGACATCTCTAAGAATGGAAATAGAAAAATGTTCAGCGTCGACATTAAAATAACGCTTTAAAACATGCTTGAGCAACACCCCCACCGGCGTTCCTGCGCGAGCCAACGACACTAACGTAATGCCTTGCGGACGTGTCGCGATAATACCCTCTGCCAACAACAGCAAATGCTCAGCCATTCGATCCTGATTTAAGGTCATGGCCCGATAAAACAAGGGCAAATAGTCAGGCGGTGGCAAGGATTCGTGGGTCAGCATTTGGGAATAATGTTTTTGACCGGACTGAATCAGCACTTCTTTAAGATGTACCGGCGTATCAACCAGCGTCATCGGTTTTAATAAAAATTGTACATCGTCAGCTCTGTAACTGCCGGTGAAAGGGTGCCTGTTTTTCATTAAGCAAAAGCCAGCGCTTGATACAACTGCGTATTTTTTGGAATTAACGCGTAATCACACAACCCCATAAAAGGCGCATCGGTGTTACTGTCGCCCGCCCCAAAAGTCACTAATTCGGGATGTTGCTGTTTGTAGCCATTAATCAAATACCGGACTGCACTTTCCTTGTTGATAATCTTGGGTAATACCGCCAGATTATTGCCATTTAAATGCCAATACAAACTGCCGTCCAGAATATGCGGATGCGTTTTTATAATGCTGTCCAGCACTGTTTTTAATATCGTTTCAGTCCCGTCCACATGCTTGATAACACCATACCACGTTACTTCAAAATCATTAACCAAGTGGGTTTTAAAACCGGTAAAGCGCTGGCAATAGCCCTCAACTTCGGCCCACACTTCGAGTAACTTATCATGATATGCCGGTAAAGCTTGCATCATGCCGTCCATCCACACGCGATCAATAGCACGGTCTTTATCCAAAATAACGGCACCATGATTCAAGACCACTTCTTCCTGAAAAGGCAACATAACGCGATCAAAAGCATGGCCGTCCCGTCCGGTAACCGGCACAATTTTAAAACCTAAGGTCAGCCAATGCCACAACCATTGCTGTTTGTGGGTCGCGTAAGAGTTGGGCGTACCATCAGGCAAACAAGCCCGAACCTGCAACTTGGGATCATCTGCACCCAAGGCACATTTTCTCAAGGTCTGGAACAGCGTGTCATCAAGGTCTAAAAAAATGTAGCTTTGCATGGTTTGAGTGTGGTTGTTTAAGTTCAAACCGTGCACTAATGGCTTGCCATGCGTGCAGTCGGTCGGTTAATGCTTGATTAAGCGGCGTTTCATGACACAAAATAATGTCGCGATAATCATCCGGATTTAAATTGTAAATAAAATTGGGAATAGCATCTTCGTAGTTATCTTCAAATTGACAAACCAACCCAATATCGTTGCCCGGATGAATAGGTGAACGTGTGGTACTTTGCACCTTTACCTTAAAACCGTTAGCTTCCAGCGCCCGTCCCAACAAATAAGCCGGGGCGTTGCATTCGCCGGTGCCTAATACCAAAATGGGCCGACTATCATTAGACTCGCAGTTAAAACCGCTTTGGACTAATTGCTCAACGATATCAGCATCCAAACCAATCGGTGCCGCCATTCCCAGTCGCCCCGGCCAAGCCAATAAATGTTTTTTACAGCTGCCATTACCTGAGACATTAACAGTAATATTATCAATAGCGGCATTTTGACTGTCTTCAAAATGTAACAAACCCTGCCTGAAACAGATCCATTCCACCGCAACTCCCGCTTGCAATTCCAAGGCGGCACGGTCATCAGGATGCGCAAAATTAACCAGACTGACAATAAACACCTTACGCACCGCTGGATTAACCGCTTGATAGGCTTTAATCAGGCGCAAAAAGGTTTTGCCCGTGCTGATTTCATCATCAATCAATACCAGGGTTTCTGCATTTACAAATTGCTTTCGGTAATCCGCGTACATAGGATAATACAGAAAAAAGTCAGTAGCATGACTATGCGCTTCTTCAAACTCAAGCCGGTCTATTTCATCCAGGTGATAACGGGTTGTTTGCATAAACAAAGCCTGTTGCACGCCCGCATGGCAAGCCGCTTCAAATACCCCATAACCCAAACCGGTGGCGGTTTCTGCCATACCTATCCACAATGATGACTCCCCTGCCCCCTTTTTTAACACCGCTCTTGCCAAGGCTCGATAAGACCAGCTCATAAGTTTGGGTGAAACCGGATAATGTTTGCCCAATACTTTGCTGACCAGCAAAAATTTACGTTTACTGCTAACTCGTGCCGCAAAACCCAGCAAACGCTTCAGTGGAATGTGTCCGGGTACTACATCGAGCTGAAGTGTGCCGGTGTCTAATTTGATAGTGACTGTTTTTTGCATGGTGTATTCTATGTGACTCTGTTGGGTGGATTATTAATTGAAAAGGGTGGCGAATTGCACCAGGACATGCAATACGGCAATTTTAAAGTCCATAAATGAAAAAGCACTGGCTCTAAGCATACCCACGATACCCACCAGAATCCAAAAGACATTCAGCAAGGTATAGGCCTTATCTTTTTTAAGAATGGAGCACCAGGAAAGGATTACGGCATCGGTCGTATTAAAAGCCCAGACAAAAAAGAACGGACTTTCTGCACCCAACCAACTCACCAACGAGAAACTGAAAATCCGCATGAGTACACCGATCATTTCGATGGGTTTGATGTATTTAATAACTAAAAAATTTATCTTATTGAAGGGCATTATTTGAATGGGTTAAGGTAAAGCTGTTGTGTGGTTATCGTCAAATCCGGTTTTATATCGCCATTCGTCTTAAGCCCTCCCGAAAACAGAGAAAGCTGGGTGATTGGTTTTGCTCAACATTCAAATGCGGACAGATATTTTTTGTCCAGTTGGCCTTTTCTTGGAGCACCAAGCTAGACCGCTTACCCTTTGCGTGTAACGCATCCAAACCACCGGGATAAACCGCCTCAGCCAATATTTCCCATGTGCCTATTTGTGAGTCTTGAACATAGTTATCGAGAATGTCTTGCTGAATATCTGGATAAGCGAATTTCAATGCAGCTAAATCACCCAAATACCAAGCCTCCAGTTCTTCAACAGCAATACGAAACAGAGCACGCGGTTCTTTATTACAATAGTTCAGCAGCCCGACAAGTTCATTTTTAAAAGCAATACAATCGACTTTATCATCAAGGTCAACTAAAACGACAACAACCAAATTGGAATCTTCCTCCGCACCGTAGGCTCTTAATTTAGCGGTCAAATTATGCAATAACGATTTGTCTTTTATGTTGGGTCTTTCGGCCGGATTATCAGGAATTTCCCCAATACCTTGGTGCTTATGAATTTTCCAGGTGTGAGGATTTTTATATTCACCAATAATTTTACTCATTAAAATAGACAGCGCAGTAACTTCAGTTTGCCCTTCGACAAGAATCTCAAAGTGCATAGATTTACCGTACGTCTAAATAATCACTGTACCAAAGCCCGCCTAATGGCAACCCTTCGTTGACCATGTTTTGAATGTAGGGAATTGCACTGGCGCGAGTCACTGTTGCAAAGCCGTCTTCACCTTTTTCCAACACCCAGACTTCATCCGGATCTAAGGCATCGACAAAATAAGGCTGGTGCGTGGTTATAAAAAGTTGAGTGCCACCTTTTCTGCCCGTTGCATGAGCGCGAAATTCAGCCGCTAAGGTTTCCAGCAATTTGTGATACAAGCCGTTTTCCGGCTCTTCAATACAGATAAAAGGCGGTGGCGATGGATCTTCCAACAACAGTAAATAAGCAAAGACTTTCAAGGTACCATCGGACATTTGCGGAGCATAAAACGGCGATTGGAAGCCCTTGTCATTGAATCGTAAATATAAATTGTTGGTGATAGGGTCACGATAGGTGTCAATTTTGTCAATGCCCGGAATTTTTTCTGCGATACGGTTCAAAATGCCTTGAAAGCTGTCTCCGTGTTCACGCTCCATAAACTGCACGACATTGGCAAGGTTGTCGCCTGTGCTGTTCAGATGTTGTTGTGCTCCGGCTTGCGGAAGGCTTCGTGCCGCATCGGGTGTGAAGTAGCTAAGATACCAGCCTTCTATAAATTCGCGAAAGGCAGATATTCTTGGGTGTTGCTTCAATGCGCCTAGCGTAGCAATGCCAAGTTTTCTTTTATCGGCAAGCTCCACTGCTTCGGCTCCTGGCTCCATCGCCATTGCTTTTAATGTTTGCACTACATCTTTTTTTTGGCGCTCTTTGATAACCTTTGAAAAGTTAAATCCCTCAATATGTATACCTTCACCTTTGCAAACAACACCTTGTCCCTTAGCCAACACCAAGAAAGCAGTTGCTTGTTCTTGTGTCTGCTTTTTTGGGTGTTGCAATAGATATTCTGCCGCTACAAAAGGTCGTCCAGAAACATCAGCATTAATAGATATTGAATAGGTTATAGAACAGGCATTCTCATCTTCTCTATAAAAAATCTCAAACTTAATCGCCTCCGTCTGACCTTGAGAGCGTATTTTTTCAAAGCCACCCCGGCCGCGTAAATCACAGGCTTCCTCTACACCAAATTTAAGTGCATCCGCCAGAAAACCAAAGACATCAAATAAAGTACTTTTGCCTACGCCATTTTTACCAATGACAACTGTCATTGCGGTGAGTGGCTCTGATTCCGATTCAGCCATCCACTTTCCCAACATAACATCTTTTAAGCCACGAAAGTTTTGTACCCTGATGCCTTCAATTTTAGCCATTCTTTATCTTCCTTTTTGCAATCGTTTGGTCATCACAAATCGTGCAACACCACCGGCGTGTTAATCTCGGTCACCTTAAGCCCATACTGAATAACCGGTTGCCTGATGGTTTTGCCTTTAATACTCTGCAAGGCGATATAGGCCAAATGCCCACCTGATAAACAGGCCATGCCAAAACCACCTGAAGGACGCGGATTTATTTCCAGTAATCGCGGACCATTCACACCGTCTTTAAACTGGATATTAAATAATCCGTTAAGTCGGTAATGGGTGGTTAAGCGGGTGACCATGCCTTGTATTTCGGCATTATTATCGATCGTTTGCCCCATCCCCGCCAACATCGATTTTTTTCGTTGCACGGCACACAGTAAGACACCGTGTCGTCCGGCACAATCGACGCTCCACTCATGACCACCCAAATGTTCCATAACCAACAGCGTATCAAATTGCGACGTGTTAGCCATACCGTGTCGCAACTCTTGAAGAGGAATTTGGTATTCAACACCCTTGAGTAATTGGGTAATACTATCGCGTTTTGTATCTAAAACCCGAAAGCCCAGACCAAATACTGATACCGCAGGTTTAACACACAGGCTTTCATGTTTTTCCGATAAAGTTGTCACCGCACGGTCAAACTCATCACTGTTATTGACTGCGATAAAATCCATGATCATAGCGACATCGGGATTTAAGTCGGCGTAAAAATCGGCTTTGTTATGCAGCAAAGTGAGTGTGTCATAATCGGCAACAGACAGCACTTGAACGCCAATCGCCTGAAATAATACATGATGCTTGCTAATGAGTGCGGCTTCTTTGCCAGGCCAAAACAAGCCAATGTTATGCTGATGACAAAAATCAACACACCATTCAAGATAGGCTTGCCCGGTTAACCCGGTAGGCTCAAGATAACTTTCGTCAGCGGCCAAAAAAGCCGATGCCGTTGCGAGCGAGTGCGTACAAACCAAAGTAACTTCGCCAGCCGGAACTGACTGACGAAGATCTCTAAAAACGGCACTAATGGTTGAAAATGTTTGATTAAACCAAATTCTCATTACAAATGAACAACAATTTGCGGCAACATATCGGCTATGGTTCGACCGGTTCCATTTTCACCAATCGCGTGCATTTTCCATTCACCGTTATGGCGATACAGCTTGGTCATAATTTGTGCCGTATGCGAACCTTGCGCACTTAAGGTATAACGGGCAATTTCATTTTTATTGCTGTTATCAACGATGCGACAATAAGCATTTTCAACGGTATCAAACGTTTGTCCGGTATAAGAACTGACCGTAAAAACCAGTGATTTAACCGACTCGGGAATTTTATCCAAATCAACAACAATTTGTTCGTCATCACCGTCACCATCACCGGTACGATTATCGCCGGTATGTACAATACTGCCATCGCGACTTTTTAATTGTCCAAAATAAACGGTATCAACCACTGCATTCTGCTCGTTGAATAGCACACAAGAGGCATCCAAATCAATTGCACTGCTGCTTCCACCGCCAAACATCCCTTTCAATAAGCCTACGCTGGCTTTTTTAGCATCCCAGCCCAGCCCCATAACAACCTTGCTTAACGCGCTACCCGATTCTTTGGATAACGAGATTTTTTGTCCTTTTTGTAAATTAATAGCCATAAATTAAAAATACTCCTGAAATTAAGTTGAAAAGCGCCCTTTCCTTCCGGACAAATCCGCCGAAAGCGGCTTGATTTACTCAAAGAGCGCCATCAGGGTTCCAGGCACGAAAGCCCGGAAACATTGGGTTTGGGTGAAGAGAATAAAACAAGACCGTTGCCGGTTTAAACACTCACACCAAAAGAGGACGCCAAAGACCCAAGCCCCCCAGCAAAACCTTGTCCAACGGCTTTAAATTTCCAATCTGCGCCTACCCGGTATATTTCCCCGAAGATCATCGCTGTTTCAATTGAAGCATCTTCGCTTAAATCATAACGGGCGATTTCCTGGCCGCCGTCTTCATTAACCACACGAATATACGCATGATTTACCTGACCAAAATTTTGTTTACGGATGTCGGCTTCATGAATGGTCACCGCGAAAACAACCTTGTCCAAATCAGCAGGTATTTTGGACAATTCAACTTTAACGGTTTCGTCGTCGCCATCGCCAGCACCCGTTGTGTTATCACCGGTGTGCTGAACCGCACCATCGCCAACCACTTTATTATTATAAAAACAAAAATCGCTATCGGATCTAACTTTGCCATCCAGCTTTACCAAAAACGCACTGGCATCCAGGTCAAATGCCGCGCCATCAGTAGCGCGTGCATCCCAACCTAAACCCACCACGATTTTATTTAATCCCGGCGCTTCTTTGCTGAGATTAACGTTACCGCCTTTACTAAGTGATATTGCCATGAGTGTCTCCTGTTATTATTAAAGTTATATAAAATGATTGGTTA
>JBAXXH010000159.1:0-8245 GCA_037127995.1 Methylococcaceae bacterium
GTAGTGCTGCCAGATGGCACTATCTCTTTTCCTTTGGTCGGACACGTTGCCGCAGCCGGTAAAACGACAGGGGAATTAGTCAAGTTGCTGCAGGAACGTCTAAATAAATTTATTCCTGACTCAGAAATAAACGTCAGACTGCTTGCCGCAGAGGGCAACCTGGTTTATGTCACCGGTGAGGTCAAAAATCCGGGGAAATTCGAAGTTAAAGGGCCCACGGATGTGGTGCAAGCCTTGAGCATGGCGGGTGGCTTGACAGCATTTGCCAAAAAAAACAATATCATTATTTTAAGGCGTGAAGCAGACGGTAAAAGCAAATCCTTGCCCTTTGAATACGGTGATGTGGAGGATGGCGAGAACATAGAATCGAATATACTGTTGCAAAGCGGCGATACTATTGTTGTACCTTGAATTGTTTCAGAAAAACATGCGCTGCGACCGAAGAATGGCATTGCTTGTTCTGGCCTGTATGGGTTACGGGAAAGAGGTAACTGCCGATGAATGGGCAGTAAAAGGCTCTTTGGTACAACAACTACAATATAACGATAATATGGCATTGAGTACGACTGGCAAAAAGTCTGTTGTTGGATACCTTTTGACGCCCAATTTACAAGCCACCCGAACGACCGAAGTGCTGGACATTGGCTTTCAAGGACAGGGACTTATCAGTCGTTACGATGATTCGAGTTGGGATTGTGATAATTACAATCTGGGCTTGAACAATGCTTATCGAACCAAGCGCAGTGTTTTTGGTTTAAATGGCGGCTATTCTGTTAGCTGCTCATACACCCAACAAATCACCCAAACCGGGATACTTGTGCCCAACAGTCAGTCTACAAACTATCGACTGGCACCGTCGTGGACCTGGCAGTGGACATCTCGCGATCAGTTAATCCTGACCACCAATTACTCCAAGACAAGCTACAGCAACTCGGTGAATACCAACACTTCAAGTACCACTGCAAGTTTCAGCGGTAATGATACCTACACTGTTAATCTGGGCGGGAGTCATCAATGGAGCCAACGCATTACTCTAAATGGAAGACTTAATTTTTCCAATATCCAATACACGGGATCGAACGCATCGACTCAAAATCTGTTTGGTTTTCAAGTGAGCGGGAATTACACAATCAATCAAAACTGGGCAGTTAATGCGACTGGCGGGCTAATCTGGGTGGATACCCGGCAAAGTTCGAATGGCGTTTCATCCGGGCAGAATGCGTCGATGTCCTTGGGCAATGTCGCTAATCTCAATTTAAGCTATCAAGGACAAATAACCACTTTCTCTACCGGTTTTTCCAACTCTGTTAGTCCCAGTTCCATCGGCCAAACGCTGCAAACCCAGTCCGTTTTCGCCAATTATTCATACCGATTAAGCCCGCATCTTTTGCTCGATATCGCCAGTAGTTTTTCACGTAGCGAATCGATCGGCGGCCAATCGACTGTTAATACAGGCAGCCAATTTAAACGCAGCTACTTTACTGCATCCCCAGGCATTGTCTGGGAGCTTGAGAAAAACTGGCGACTTAGAGGCAGTTACATATACCGCTGGCAGGACAATAAGCAAGACAATAATGTGCCTAATGTAAACGTGGGAACAAGTGATGCCAACCTCGTGATGCTTTCACTTAACTATGCTTGGGATGGTATTCGAAATTCCCGCTAACGTACCAAGCTAATCAAGCATTCGATGCGTTATTTTATTAAAAGCAATGATCTGGGTTTCTTGTTTAAATGCAGTCGGATTACGTATTTATACGACTTGTACAATATTTTATTTGCTCTATGCTTTATTGAAGTTAGTGTTCATAGGGGACTGTGGCACCGTTTGTTTAAATGCAGTCGGGTCGTCAGTATTTAACGCCCTCCCTTGCTATTGAAAAAAGGGTGGCATGGAAGATTTATTTTTAAAATCTCCTAACCCCCTTTTTTAAAGGGGTAGGTGAATGCTTACGCAACAAGCATGCACTGCTTCGCCTTTTCGACAAGCTGTCTCTACCGCTCTACAACAACCAGTTACCTGTGACTAATATGCTGTTACAAGATTTATCTGAAAATTTATAATTAGTGTGAGGATGAAAATGAATAAGAAAGTCTATTCCATAGCAGCGTTATCGACATCCTCAGACCCGTTTATCAATTCAAGTCGATACTGGGTTTCATCTGAAAAAACAATTTATGATTCTTATTTTTTTGAGAAGTTGCGCATTGAAAAACTTCGGGCGCAACGGTCTAAAACCACGCTATCAATCATATTACTGGCTCTTGAAAAAGAGACGGATAGCGAATCCATTAATATAAGAGCGATTTTAGATATTATTCGGACAAAGACACGAGATACTGATATTAGTGGCATAATCAATCACAAAACCATAGGCTTACTTCTCCCCGATACGGACGAGAAGGGCGCGAAAGAACTCTGTGAAAAATTACTTAACGGGAATCCGCAATTTTCTGCGACTATCTCAAGTTATCCTGATCATATATTTGAAAGCCTCGAAAAAATAGGCTCTATTAAACCTGATGCGCATTCTTTCGAACTGAAAGATTCAATGGATAATTTTTGGTTTAAGTTTTTATTAAAAAGAGCTCTTGATATCGTAGGCTCGATTATAGGTATACTACTTTTAATGCCTGTTATGTTAATGACAGCATTGGTTATCAAAGTAACTTCACCCGGGCCAGTCATTTTCAGTCAAATTCGCTTGGGCAAGAAAGGTATTCCTTTTAAATTCTACAAATTTCGCTCTATGCATGTCAATATGGATGACAAGATACACCGTGAATACATCCAAAATTTTATCAACGGTCATCACGCAAAAATTAACCAGGGGGATGCGGAAGAGCCCTTTTATAAAATGAAAGCGGATCCCAGGATAACCCGGGTTGGACGATTCATTCGAAAAACCAGCATTGATGAGATACCACAGTTTTTTAATGTGTTAAAAGGGGACATGAGCCTGGTTGGGCCGAGGCCGCCTCTTTCTTACGAAGCCGAGAAATACCAATCATGGCATCTCCGGCGAATAGTCGATATGAAGCCCGGGATCACAGGACTCTGGCAGATAGAAGGACGAAGCAATACAGAATGGGATAACGCGGTGAGGCTCGATATTCGATATATCCAGAATTGGTCCATTATCATGGACTTAAAGATATTATTCAAAACGGTTGAGATTGTTTTAAGGTGCAGAGGTGCGATGTAAATCAAAGATTGCAGAGCTTGAATCTGACATTTTGACGAGTTTTACGGACGGTTGACTGGTAATTATTATCTATTCTTTACCTGCTTAAAAAAAACTTATGCCGGGGTTTATAAAGCAAAGGCTGCTGATTTTTTTTGTTAGATATGTAAGCATTTGCTGTAAGTATTTATACGAATAGTTTGGACGCTTTGAAAGTGTATAATTTGAAGTAACACCTTGGTTTTTTTGGTAAGTTACATTTTCACATCAACTTTGGGTGACTGGTAAGTATAGTTTATGAAACCGGGTCAAAATTTTAGGCTACATTTATTGAATAAACTTGTTATGGCGCATAGTCTCTATCTGAAAACGTGCATTAAGCATGGCCTAACCTACTATTGTTCCGCTTTTTTTAACTTAAGTTTGAGGATATACCCATGAAGAAGTCCAACAAAAAACATAAATACCTAATGGGCTTTATTCTTACCGTTTTGGCTTGGATTGTTTATGTCCAGACTCCTGACACTGCGGGTCTTGTTAGAACCGCAAGTGCCAATCAAGTCTTCAATGCTTCTGCCGTAAAACTCCCTGGTGAGGGACTCGACCTCTTCGCGTTTAGTCCGGATGGTAAAACCTTGGCCAGTACGAACGCCAACGGGCAAATTGTGTTATGGGATGTGGCATCCGGTCAAGCACGCTTGACGCTTCCCGGACAGGTTGCAAATTCGGTTAGTCGTCTGGTTTTTAGTCCGGATGGTAATACACTGGCAAGTGTCAGCGACAACTCAATTCGACTATGGGATACGACATCCGGCAACGTCCGCTTAAACCTTCCCGGGAGTGCCCTTGTCACCGATCTGGCATTTAGTCCGGACGGTAGAACCTTGGCTATTGTGGGTCAGGATGCCCGTGTCACACTCCGGGATTCGCAATCCGGTGTTACAATTCAGATACTGACCGGTGATCCAAGTGGCGTTAATGCTATCGAATTTAGCCCGGACAGTAAAATTCTGGCTACCGGCGGCCAGGATGCCGGGATTAAACTATGGGATAGCGCAACAGGCCAGGAAAAGACGAGCTTGCCTGGCGTGGTGGGTGCCGCTGTCACCGATCTGGTTTATAGTCCGAACGGAAAGATCTTGGCTGCTGTGAGTCAGGATGCTCGCATCACGCTTTGGGATTCGCAATCCGGTTCTGCCACTCAGGTTCTGAGCGGTGATCCAAGTGGCGTTAATGCCATCGCCTTTAGCCCGGACAGTAAGATCCTGGCCGCCGGAGGGCAAAATGCGCAAATTAAACTATGGGATAGCGCAACAGGCAAAGAACAGGCGAACTTGCCGGGAGAGAGTGGCGTTGCTGTTACCGGTCTGGTATTTAGTCCGGACGGTAAGAGCCTGGCCAGCGTGGGCGAGAGCGAGCCGGTTTATTTGTGGGATGTAGTCAATAAGTTACCCAGGCTTCTAACGGGGCATACGGATTGGGTGGACAAGGTTATTTTCAGCGCCAATCAGAAGACCTTGACCAGCGTAGGCAAAACCGGGCAAGTTGTTGTATGGAACGTAATGACGGGGTTGGAACAGTCGTTTTTCCAAGTTCCAGCGTTAAGCAACTCCAGTGTAGATGTGGGGCTCACCTCCGGCAATCTACTTACAAACAATCCAATCACAAATACAAGCATGGCTGCCGCTGCGGGTTCTGCATTGCCTAACGGGAATGGCCAAACCGTTAACGGGGCTGCCGTTAGCCAGAGCGTTACAAGTTCTAACAAGAAGAAAAGTAACCATGATTGGAAGGGGGTTACCGCACTGGCTGTTAGTCCCGATGGAACACTTTATGGGGGTGCCACGAAGGACGGTACGGTTAGGCTTTGGACTTCAGACGGGACAGAGCGGTTTTCCAATTTAGCGCATCACGATGCCGTTGTAACCGGGGTTGCTTTCAGTGCTGACGGGAAGGGTTTGATAAGTGTAGGCCGAGACTCGGAAATTCATACATGGGATGCGGCAACCGGAAAACTTGACAAGGTTCTACAGGGACACGAAAGCGCGATCAGAACAGTCGCGACAAGTCCGGACGGAAAATATATCGCCAGTGCCGGCGAAGAAACAAGGGTCATGCTCTGGGACGCGCAAACCGGCAAGTTACTAAAAATTCTGACCGGCCAAACTGACTTCATTAATGCGGTCAGTTTTAGCGCAGATAGCTCACAGTTGGCTAGCGCAGGCGCTGATAGCCGTATTCTTGTGTGGGATGTAAAAACGGGGCAGCTTGCTCAAACGCTACTCGGTCACTTAAGCGAGGTCAATGGTGTCGCTTTTAGCAAAGACGGCAAGTTCCTTGCCAGCGGAAGCACTGATAGTCAGGTGATATTGTGGGATGCGGCAACCGGCCAGCAACTACAGAGCTTTTCAGAACATCAGGCTTCTGTTCGAGCGGTTGCCTTCAGTCCGAATGGACAAAAATTGGTCAGTGCTGGAGAAGACAACAAAATTATGGTTTGGGATACGAAAACACGTAAATTGGTCAATCAAATCTCCGGATCAGCTAATCCCGTTAGCGCACTCGTGTTCCACCCGCTTGGTCATTTAATGGCAGGAAGTGAGGACGGCGATATTACGGAGTGGGATGTTGAAAAGGGTGAAAAACAACAGATCATCAATGTACCTGTTCAGCCACAATCCAATATTTCCGGTAAGAACCTTAAATTTCCGTTTGCCGGATCAAGTCAATTAGTGGCTGGCAATACCGGATACCCTGCCGATACTATGACACAAAATTCGACAAAACTTGAATTGTCACAGGTTTTTTACAGGCTCATGGATTGGTTAATTCCTGCGGCCGAGGCGGCTATCCCTAATCCGCCAGGAGGACCGATTCTTGTCGTAACTTCCACATGTCCTACTTGCGGGGTCTTCAACCAGTATTATGCGGAGATCCTTCGAGCCGAAGGCTTCAATGAATTTGCCGCAGCCGACATCTCGACAATAACAGCGGCCACCCTTGCCGCCTATGACGTGGTTATTTTAGCCTCGACTCCCCTGACCACCAATCAAGCAGGCTTGTTCATCAGTTGGGTCAACGGTGGAGGCAACCTGATTGCGATACGTCCTGATCCACAACTCGCAAGCTTGCTGGGGCTGACGGCCAATGGAACTGTTTTGTCCAACGCTTACCTGCTGGTCGACACCACGCGGGCACCGGGTAATGGTATCGTGAATCAGCCCGTCCAGTTTCATGGTGCAGCCGATGGCTATTCATTGAATGGTGCAACAAGTCTGGCTACGCTTTACAGTAATGCAAGTACAGCAACGACCAACCCTGCTTTGACACTGGTAACCAAGGGCGGCGGACAGGCCGCCGCTTTTACCTATGACCTCGCCACCTCCATTGTTTACACGCGCCAAGGCAACCCGGCCTGGCAGGTCCAAGAACGCGATGGTCTCACACCCATCCGTTCTGATGACAAGTATTACGGCAATGCTACAGGCGATCCGCAACTCGACTGGGTCGATCTGAACAACCTGGTCGCCGTGCCCCAAGCGGACGAGCAGCAACGCCTGCTGGCCAACCTGATTACCTGGATGAACCTCGCCAAGAAGCCCTTGCCACGATTCTGGTATTTCCCTAACGGCAAGAAAGCCGTCATAATCATGACCGGCGATGATCACGGGAATGGTGGAACCGGCCCACGGTTCGATCAATTCAACAAGATGAGCCCTGCAGGCTGCAATGTGTCCAACTGGGAATGTGTCCGGGGTACCTCGTACATCTTCGTCGAACCGACCAATCTAAGCAATACGCAGGCTGCCGCCTATACTGCTCTAGGGTTCGAGGTGGGCCTGCACATCAACACTAACTGTTTGGATTTCAATCTCACCGCCGGCGATCCACAGAATCTGAATATGTTTTATGTTCAGCAGCTTGCCGCTTTTCAAGCCGCTTATCCGAGTATCCCTGCCCCCATTACTCAGCGACATCATTGCATCGCTTGGAGTGACTGGACTACCGGGGCGAAAACCGAACTAAACCACGGCATGCGACTCGACACCAGCTATTATTTTTGGCCGCCTGGTTGGCTCAAAAACCGCCCGGGAAACTTCACCGGTTCAGCGATGCCAATGCGGTTTGCCGATCTCAGCGGCAATCTGATTGATGTCTACCAGTCTGTAAGCCACATGACCGACGAGTCAGGGCAGACCTATCCATTCACTGTCGATACCCTGCTGAACCGTGCACTTGGAACACCAGGCTACTATGGTGCCTATACCATCAACGCACATACCGATCTTCCCACGGTACAAGAGGCGACTTATACGGTTAACTCGGCACTTGCACGCAGTGTCCCGGTCGTGTCCAGTGTTCAGATGCTAACCTGGCTGGACGGCCGCAATAACTCATCTTTTGGCAACTTGTCCTGGAACGGCAATGTCCTTGGTTTTAAGGTCACGCCAGGAACGGGGGCCAATGGCTTGCAAGCCATGCTGCCAACGCAAGTATCCGCCAATAGTCTCGTCAGCCTGACCACTGGATTGGGTAACAGCCCGGTCGCATTCACCACTGACACTATCAAAGGAATCAATTATGCCTTTTTCCCGGCAGCTTCGGGAAATTACACTGCCACCTACCAAGCTTTGCCGCTTACTATCAACGCGACTGTGTTGCCAGGTGCGTATGCGGCTGTGCCCTATTCGGCAACAGTGACTGCCAAGGGCGGCACCCTGCCGTATTCGTGGTCAATTGTCAGCGGTGCGCTGCCCGCCGGTCTGGTGTTGAATCCTGGCACTGGCGCTATCAGCGGGACACCCACGACGTCAGGCACCTTCAACTTCAGCATAAAGGTAACTGATTCCACCAGCCCAGCAGGGACGAGCACCCAGGCCTTGAGCATCACTGTTTCAGTTCCGGCATATCTCACAATCTGGCCCGGCACGACGCAGCCGGGAGTTATTGACAGCGGTCCGGACAGCTCGGTAGAGTTGGGTGTTAAATTTAGTGCCGACACAAACGGAACCATAACCGGCATCCGCTTTTATAAGGCCAGCACCAATACCGGGATACAT
>JBAXXH010000160.1:0-8165 GCA_037127995.1 Methylococcaceae bacterium
GCGGTATGTTCACTTATATGCTGGTTCCGGATAGCGGGGGTGCGGAATGTCGGTAGTTCGATCATGTCTAAAAATAAGCAGAAATTGCGCCATTTTTAAACCGATGAGGATAAGACCGTAAAAACGGTTATATAATAAGTGGTTGCTATCAAAGCCAGGGAAAGCTATGCGATGGAAATCAGGGTAAAATATACGAAATATCGTAATTTCTACGAAATAAGTCGTAGTTAAGAGGATGGCCGCCGGATGCCGAGTTTATTCATGCGGCTTTCAAGGGTGGTGGGATTGAGCCCAAGAATCGCAGCAGCGCCTCCTCCTTGACCACGCACTCGCCAGCCGCAGGCTTCCAACACCTGCAAAATATGGTCTCTTTCGACTTCTTCCAAGGAAGCCAGAGGCGATTTTGAGGGCATCGCAGTCACCAACAAATCGTTAGGCAGAGCGACTTTGAGAATCGGGCCGTTGGCGAGAATCACGGCCCGTTCTATCACATTGCGCAATTCTCGAATATTACCCGGCCAATCATAGTCGCAGAGCGCCTGCAAACTGGTTTTAGCCATGCCATCTATAGCTTTATCCATGGTCTTGGCAAACTCCTGTATGAAAGTTTCGACCAGCTTGGGAATGTCTTCTCGTCTGTCGCGCAGTGGCGGCACCTGAATGGGGAAAACATTCAACCGATAATATAGATCTTCACGAAAACGTCCCTCCACCACTGCCTCAGACAGGTTGCGGTTGGTTGCTGCAATAACCCGGACGTCCACGTTAAGCGTTTTGGGATTACCCAAACGTTCAATTTGTTTTTCTTGTAATACCCGCAGTAGCTTCGCCTGGGCATCTAACGGTAACTCCCCCACTTCATCAAGAAACAAGGTTGAACCGTCGGCCAATTCGAAGCGACCGATTTGTTTGGAAAGTGCGCCGGTGTAAGCCCCTTTTTCACGTCCGAAGAGTTCGCTTTCCATTAGTGCTGCAGGAATGGCCGCGCAGTTAACCCGGATCATCGACCTGTGTTTGCGCGGGCTGGCCTCGTGGATGGCGGTCGCTACCAGTTCTTTGCCGGTACCCGTTTCTCCCATGATAAGTACCGAAGCCGGTGTCGGCGCCACCTGCCGGATCTGCGTCAAGACAAGCTGCATTGCCGTGCTGCCGTTAACGATTCGAGAGCGTTGATGCTCGGATATTTCTTGGCGCAGATAAATATTCTCGTGCTGAAGCCGGTCTTTCAGTCTGAGGTTATCTTCCAGGGCTGTTTTGAGTTCATCATTGGCGTGCTGAAGCTCACGCTTGGTACGGCGGATATCGGTTATATTCAGGCTGGCCCCCAGCATTTGCTCAGGAAGACCGGAGTCGCCAAGTTGACATTTGCCGGTAGCGAAGATCCAATATTCACTGCCATCAGGATGCACCACCCGGTACTCTTCATGGAAGTGACTCGCATCGTGAAAAGCTTTTTGGATTACCGCCTTAACTCGCTTACGATCCTCGGGATGAAGACAAGCTAAAAACCGTTGGAAGTTCAATTTATCGTCATACGGCACTCCGTAAATATCGCACGTCCTGTCGGTTGCCCAGATCGTATCTTGCTGAATATTCCAAACCCAAAGACCTATGTCTGCCGACTCGGCCGCCAGACGCATTTGTTCTTCTTTCCATTGAAGCGCTTGCAAGCTGCGCTTGCGATCCAGGACATTGGCATACACATCGGCGATAAGACCGAGCCCCCGCACCACATTGTCCGACCATTGCTGAGGCTGAGACGATGCAAAACTGATGCCGCCGCACAGAAAGCCTCCTACGATAAACGGGAACACCAAAGCAGCTCTAGTATCATAGCGAAGAAAGCCCTCCCGATCGACAGCGCCTTCCGGCGGCAATGCTTCGACGTCAGGCATGATGAAAGGTTTACCTGCGAGTAGAGTTCGGGTCAGAAATGGGCCTTCAGACATAAGGGAATCAGCTTGCCAAAGCTTCTTGCCGGGCTTTGCATAACAATATTTAGCGTAGAAATCATGGCCATCGGCGGTTATCAAGCCCAATGAAATGCTATCCAAATCCAGATTTTCAGCAATCCGGCGCAGACTTTCTTCAACTTCCTGATCGATCTTGTTAGTCGGCACACGCACAAAACTGGCCGAAAGCTCGGCCAACAATAACTGAAACTGTAAATGCTGTTCCAGTCCGATAAGCGCGCGGATATTGTCTTGATTAGTCATGGAAATATTTCATCTATTAATTGCTAATCGCCATATTTCAAATCCTCATCAGACCTAAACAACACCATGGAACATGGTAACCACTTCTTTAAAATCAATTTTTCAACCTACATTTTCCAGTAATCGATTAACTACTTTCGCAGTTTCCGTCGCATCCAGAATATTCCTATGCGACTTCTAATAGGGGTCATAATAAAATTTCTGAATAAAAATAGTCTAGTTTAAAAATCAATCCACTACCTCTTATAATTGAATGGTGAGGGGATAGGTCAAAATAAAATTCCAGTGCGACAAGCGATCCATGTCGTTTCTTTCAGGGTGAAAGTCCCTGACGGGAGAAGTCAAAGGATTGATTTCGTAAGGGCTAACCAACCATCCGTATCGAGTGTTGCGTTTCTGGCGGAGCGTTGCTTGCGGTTTCGATTGCGGCAAATGTGAACAAGAGACGGCAACTACACTTACTCTTTCCGGGTTCACCGTGATTGTTCATAATCAAAAGTGTCCCGCCTTAGTGGGTAGCCAAAGAGACGAAGCGCACACAAAAGCTTAACCATCAATACGGTTAACTTAATGATAAAACATTAAAAGAGACCGTTCGCTGAGCGGAGTCGAAGCGAGTTGTTCACTTCGACTCCGCTCAGCGAACGATTTAACCTTAAACTGTCCAGCCTTAAGTAGGTAGCCGAATGATTTAACCTTTAAAAAGTTTAATTACTCAGCGACCTGAACCGGTTCCCACTTCGAATCCGGGTTATACTCCTTCATTTTCTCGACGACTTCAGCGGTTTTTGAGCCCAAGTCCTTCTGGAAAATTTTGCCCTGATGATTGACAACGAAGGTCATAATGCCGGAGGAGCCATATTGGGCGGGAAAGGCCACTAATGCGAAACCGGCAATCATGTTGCCGTTGATGATATAGTCATATTTGCCGCCGGGAACGTTGCCACCCTGCCTGGTGAGGATGCGGTAATAATAGCCGTGGTAGGGAGCGGGCTTTCCGGTTTCGCCTTTGAGCGTATAACCCTCCGCTCTTGCATCGGCAACCAACGGCCCGAGAGGGCTTTGAGGCTGCCCGTCTTCCGGCTCCCAAAACAGGCCGTCATACCTGCCGGGTGCGCTTTGTAATTTTTGCGCGTATTCGTATACGCCGTCACCATCCCTGTCCAAAATGGCATAATCGAGCTGGGCTTCCATGTAACCACGAATCACGTCAAGCGCACTGAGCTCATTACGGCCGATGCGCCGGTTAAGGATTTCCTTGCGCCCCAGTTCAGCATCGAACTGCCAGCTATCGCCTTTTTTCACCAAAGGGATGGGGAAAGGCCAGTCTGTGTTGCCGACATGTACGATGGCTCGATCCTCACCGGTCTTTTCCACCACCATTTTTTCCTGAGCCAGGGTGACGAATTCCGAGCGGTTATTCTTGTCTTCGACTTCATCTCCGGACGATAGAAGCTCTGCATCGTGGCTCCCGAATACCGCGATAATCTGATTACGGCCTTCACTGCGTGCCGCTTCCAGCAATGCCTTGGCCGCAGCATCCGGGTTCGGGAAGCATTGAGCTTCGACGTTTTTGGCTTCGACAGCAGAAGTAGTCGGTACAGGAATTTGAGGTGCCGCGAGAGCGGATAAAGGGGCTGAAATCAGCACGGCCAGAAGTATTTTTTTAATTTTGCGGTACATGATGGGAACCTCAGTATTGACTGCTTGAGTGAAAGGGATGGAAGCCCGTCATCGCTCCTTGCAGAGGTGAGCCTGCAACTTTCCCAGGCTTGCGACATTTGGTCGGATATAGAACAGGATTGTTGAGTTTTTCAATCATCTGCGCCCGCCTCCGCCAACACCTCGCATGCCCCCACCACCTAAGCGACCACCTCCACCGCCGACCTGCCCACCACCTGAAGACCTGCCTCCCCCGATAGCGGGCTGATTTCCGGCGTTGGCCAAGTGTTGCTGGCTAATGGCACCTCGCTGGCTGGCCATTTGGGTAGCACTGGTGTTGCGTGAGCCCTCAAAAGCATTGGGCCGGGCAGCTTCTGATCGGCGTTGTGTCTCCCTCTGTAGCTGAGTTTGTTCGCGACCCGCAAGAGCCTGACTACGCTCTCCTTGTACAGGCATCTGAGCTTGCCGCTGCGTGATCTGTGGCTTTCTCTCCGCCGCTGGCTGCATGAGCTTTTCGGTCTGCTGGCGCTGGGCTCGCTCTGCCCCTGCCGGTTGACGGGCTTGACTATCACGATTGGCTGGTTGAGCGTAGTTACGGCTATTCGAGTCCCGTTGACCTTGGAATCGCATGGCCTGACCTGAGTCTTTGATTCCTTGCAGGGCATTGTCCCGGGAACCCTGCCCAAGCCGCTCTTGGACGTCACGGGTCGCCGGTTTAGGTTGTAGTTTGTTGGCGAACTTGTCCTGGGCTCCTGACTTTTGCGCAAGTTGTTCGCGAATATCGGCGCTGGATGGCCTGCGCTCGGCGGACAGAGTTTCGGCAGAAAGTTGTTGTCCGGCATCGGCAAACCCCCTCGCGGAGGCCGGAAGCGTCTGGGCAGAGCCGGGACGTTGCCCGGCCAATCCGGGTTGCCGGGTTCGTCCGAACTGTTGTTGCACACCTTCCGGATAGGCCTGCCCGCGCCGGTGGCTTTGATCGGGTTGCCAACTGGCAGGCCGTTGTGCGGACTTCAGATTGTTCTGATTGAAAGTGCCGCCACGATCGATATTGATTTCATTCCCGGAGATATTCGTGTTTCTGGAGATATTGGTGTTTATGTTGCCTCCGCCACCGCCACCATAATAACCGCCACCTCCGCCGTGCCAGCAGTTTCCGTTGTGGCATACGGTGTTGCCATAGTAATGACTGACGTGGTAATAATCATCATCATTGTGGTTGGCCCATGACATGATGCCCCAGGTCAAAAGCCCTCCAACCACTGCGCCGGCACCAAAAGTGAGCATCGGATCGGCCGTCGTCGTAGTCGCAGGATAATAGCCGACAGGCGCGGGTGCCGCTGTCTGATTGACGTTAACCACGGTCGTGGCGGGATAAGCATTGCTGATGCCGGTAGCAGGCGGTGCCAACGAGGCTTGGTATACGGTCTCGGGATTGTACCGGGGTACATAGACCGTATCGGCTTTGGCTGGTTGGATGTAAATAACTTCCTTGTTCATGACAGCTGGAGTTGCCTTGATCGTAGTGCCGCTGCTTTGCGCGTTTGTATCATCGGTGACCCATGTGCCTTCAGCCGACTGGTCTACTGATACTGTCTTTGCAGTCACTTTCTGTTCCTGTGTATCCTTCAGGAAGCCGGAGTCTGTCGCCCGTTTTCGCAGTTTCTGAATCGCATCCATAACCTCGACCGGTTTGGCTAAAAAAGCATCGCCGAGTTGTGTAGTCCAATCCAGGTGATCATTCATCATCTTAATGACCTGAGGTACGCTGGCAAGTCGCATGATGCTGGCGTCCCAGTCCTTGCCTCTAAGAGCCTCCGGATCGGGCTTTGTTTCCAGCCATCGCGAAGCCTGCACGACTTCGAGGGGATAAGTGGAGGCCACCAGCAATTCAGCGAGTAACGGATCAGGATACAGCGCAATAGGAGCGATCAGGGATTCCAGGTCAGTTAGCGGCTTAGCCGCAGCCACGGGTGTCGGTTGAATCGGCGCAGATTCCGATGGTGCGGACGTTGGCTGCATACTCTGCGCAGAGGACAGTTGTGCGGGTGGTGCTTTGCTTGTTTGCTGGTCGTCCTTATTGCATCCGACCGGCAATAGTGCCAGTGCTATGAACATCGCCTTTCTAATTACGCTGAAATTGCGGCAATAACGATCGGTGGGGGGGTTGGAATGAGTCATGGTTTTCTCTCAAAACAGGCGGGTTTCCCGGGAACGATAACTGGGCGCTGGCCGCCATTCTCGATCCGGCGCACGGCTCCGAAACAATATAACTTTCAGATTTTGGTTAATTGTCTACTTTCATTAGCCAATTTACAAGAGCAAATTAGCATGATCCTGTGATACTGTTAATCTGGGAATCAGCGGGTTTCGCCGATCTCCTGGACATTTTTCCACGCTGTTTGACACGGCTCGGTTTGGGAATCGAAAAATTCTAAATCGAGCCCTACTGGAAGCACTTAGTCCTGTTCTTCGAATACTTCCACGGCGACAACGGTGCCAGTCACCAGTGCGGATGGACAGGCTGCATCACTCGAATCATTCAGGTATGGATGATGTGACTAAAGAGATAATGACCGGCGCTGATGCCGTGATGACAGCGATTAAAAAGACGGTAGGAAAGTAACGACCTGGCTGGGAAGGCAGAGGGCAGCCATGTTTTATAGCTGGCCTTTATCTCCTGCCTGTCGCATGGCTTTAAATTGCCGCTTTTTAGGTTGAAGGAGTTTGATGCAACGGCATTATCTCCCCCGATTATCAACGTCTGCTTTGTATCCAAAGGCAAACAAACAAAAACGGCAGGTCATCGGCTGCTTCGGGCCGCTATGTTAAGATTAACATAGCGGCCATTTCCGGCCATTGGAGTTTATAGATTAATCGTTTCGAATGTCGGCTTTGTAGTAATATTCATAAGTGAACGTTTGTAATGCTATCAATGTATTTGGAGAATCTTATGATTCATAATCAGCCGAGGATTTAAGCATCATAAAAATTCAATAAAATAAAATGTATAGGCAGAAATACCTAAGACTTTTTATTTACTGTGCCAATTTTGTGTCAGTCACTTCTTCGAGCTAATATTTCTTATCTCCATAGCTTGCCAGATCGCTTTGTCCGAGTAGCCTCCAATCGAAAACAGTCTTCGCTTTGGTCTATTGCATCCTCTCTCGGATAAATGATTACTGCGGAGGTGGTTGTTGCTGTTGCTGTTGCTGCTGTTGTTGCATTCTCTTCATGCCGGCGACGCCCAAGGCTCCCTTTGCCTTGTCTTTCTTTTCCTGCTGTTCCTGCTCTTCCTGATACTCGCTGGCCTTTATTGCGTTGTTTTGCTTGGTCTGTTGTTGTTGTTGCTGAGCTGACTGAGCTGCTGATTGTCGGCTCTTTTGCTGCTGCTGAGCTGATGATTGTCGGCTCTGCTGGTTCGCTTGGGCATTTTGTTGATTGGCTCCACCCCTAGCATATGCATTGACGGCGGTTAGGAGCATAATGGGAATTATGAATTTCGAGAATTTAATCATAGCATCACCTGATGGGTTTAATTAAGGGGGGGGTTGAGCTTATCGGCCGAAATCAAAGGCCATTCCCAGCATAAACGCGTGAGTATACTAAGTCAATAAATCAGTGAAAACCCACTAATTTTTTTACGCGTTTCGGGCTTTTTCAATATAAATAGCTATTCCATCTGCATCCGGTTCTGTCTTTGCATTCATAGCTTTTCCTGTATTTTAGTTATGTTTTTCATACTCAAAATGTCAGAAAGGCTTGGAAGATTACCCACTTTTCCATTGTCATTATTGATCAGCAGTGCTAATTAAATCACTAAAATTGACTGGCAGCTTTATGTGAGCAAGCTGTCATCCGGAAATTAAGGGCGAATGACAAGCTAAGGGTCGTAAAATGACGACACAAGATCAATGTGTAGATTTGAAACATCCCCAAGCACTAACTAAACTTCTGGAAAATTATATTATTTAAAATACAAAAATCAATCCGTATAAATACCTATAACAACTAACTATTAAAAATAGGTGGCTTTGTATTAAAAATTGTACTGACAATTTAAACACGTTAAAAAACACATGAAGATTACTAACCCTTCCATTTTCATTCTTGGCCAGTAGTATCAGTTGATTCACTAAAATTGACTGACCGCTTTCTGTAAGTAAGCTGCCATTCGGAAATCTGACTCCAATGTCTCTTGAGGGTCGGGTGGAAACTGTCAGACATCCCAGTATTGAACAGTTGTGAATGTCTGCTTTGTGAATTTACGGTGTCTGAATTTTTAGAATC
>JBAXXH010000161.1:0-8060 GCA_037127995.1 Methylococcaceae bacterium
GCATGGTATTCAAAGTGGGGTCGACTTAAAATCCTAGAGATCTGGGTGTCTGACCGTCCGCTTTTCGGCGAGCAATTTAGCGACAACGAGTTCGGCTGTATGCCAAAACCCACCATTGAAAATTGATAATTAATTATGATCTGATGTAATCTGGAAACTGTTTTTTACGCATATTGACATGTTATTCAGTTTAGATAAACTGTTGTTAAATTTTATTTTTACAATAAATTCGGTGGCGTTGCTTAATTTCCGAAAGGTGCACCCCTTAACTTTGCGTTAGGCCGCCGAACGGGCATCACAAGCGGAGATTATAATGGAAAACGAAACACAAGAAGACAGTCGAGGTCAAGTAGCCAGTCCTCAACCTGCTGTTTTATTAGAGGGTTGGCGTAAACATGCGTTAATAGCATATAACATCTTATTAGCGATTGGACTCTCTTGTTCATTGATCTATTGCGTTGCATTCTTACAATATGAGCCTGATTCTTCACGATCAAAGATGTTTACCCAAGCTCTTACCATGCAATCCGCACCAAATCAATCTTCGGATCCTACACCGGCGACACAGCCTATGCAATCCGATTCAAAGCAAACTGCGCAATCCGAGTCTTCGAACCAGCAGAAGCCACCCCTCCCTCCTGCGATATGGTTGGCGGCTATGCTTACAATGATTGCTGCTGGTGGCTTGGCAGGGGTTCTTCGTAATCTTCATGGACTCTTCATACATTCTTATGAAGAAAAAGGCCTCCCTGCTGAACTCGAACAACATTACTATCTACGCCCTTTAACCGGTGCTATCCTCGGTTTATTAACCTTATTTCTAGGTCACTTGATGACCTCAACACTCTCTGATGGAGCTAATCTCACGTGGACAACCCCAACAGGAAGGATGCCGTATACGGGAATAGCTCTTTTGGCTGGCTTTGCTTCTCAAGAGTTTATAGGTAGGATGAAAGCCGTGGCCGAAACGCTATTTCAGGAGAGACATATCCCCATGCGGTATCAACTTCGGGGGTTAATACAACTCAGAGATGATGGGTTCATTACTAAGGAGGAGTATGAGCAGATAAGGAAATCTATTATCAGCAAAGAACTTCTCCAAGGACACGGGCAAAGTTAAAGAATTGGATGTAGGTGGCTGGCTAACGCGGCGCTCACGCGAACACAGTTTGCTAAATAATTAAACAATTGAAACAATTGGGGTCGGAGTAAAAATTATGCCAACTTTGCGGTTAACAGGAGTGGGGTCATAATGCAGTTTTATTTTTTGGCTTTCCGTGCCGCGCCAAATTTGCTTTCCGTGCCGCGCCAAGTTTGCTTTCCGTTAGGCGCAACGCGAACAGTTGGCTGTCACTTGGTTGGTCCCCTTTATAGGTTGGGCTCTGTTCTGAAGAAGTGTTTTTCGAGTACATAACATATTTTAAGGAGATCATATGACTTGTTGCACATTGGAATTGATCGATGACGCTTTTGGGGTACCGATCGATGAATCATTTATCAATCGCATTCCACAGCGGGGAGAGTGGCGGGGCTTAACCATGGCCGTTTACTCAGGTCGTCGTCGAGCCGTTCTTCGTCGGCGCGTCTGCAACCGTAACGGTAACTGTCCCCAATCAAACCAGGCCTTTGATGATATTTCTTGGCATTAACGACGATTTGTTGACCGACAATAGTGGCTACTTCGACTGCGCGGCCGACTTGAGCAGATGAGGGACTAATTGGGGTTGTGTCGTAAAATTTTTCCGAAAGATGTCATTCTTTACGTGTTTTTTCTATGTTCGATATGTCATATCTTACCGTGATATCGAAGACATAATGGTTGCCTGTCCAAATAATGGAGTTTAAATTAAATTCAATTTATATCTTTGAAGTACTCAGAATAAACACAGCTGAAGAAGGGGTTTGAGGCGCAGCGGAACGATTATGGGAAGCTTCCCATAATCGTTCCGCTGCGCCTCAAACCCCTAGAAACAGTGCTAGTAGTTCGTTTCACCAAAAAGCTTACAAAATTCGATTCAGCATGGACTTGGTGAAGATCATATTTTACAAGAGGTTTGCGGTTCGACAATCGCGCCATAAATTGTAGATTTTTTAATGAAACGTACTACTAGTTAGCGACATTTTTAATAACAATGTGAACAAATAAATTTAAGGCAATTGTAAATATTTAACTGTTATTGGAGGACCTTTATGAAAACCAAGATACAGCAAGCCCCCATTCGTAATACAAATATTATTTGTGAATCAGTTTACAGTCACAGTGGTGAATTTTCCCCAGTTGCGACAGACCTGGAACTGAGTGGAAGAGGACTCGATTTCAAATTCATTCGGTCTTATCGTTCATCGCTAACTGGCCAGATTGGAGACTTGGGTCGAGGGTGGTCGAGTAGTGTAGCGAAAAAAATTGAAAGCGAAGGTGATGATATAGTTTTTCATAACGGTGCCGGAGAAGTCTTTTTATTCACTAGTGATGGAAATGGTACATATAAGTCTCCAACCGGATTTTATGGAATTCTGTCACAAGAAAATGAGCAGTTTCTTATTCGCTATCGCTATGGGTTAAAGAATTGGTTTGAGGCACCAGAAAGTGGTGGAAAAATTCTGAGGGCAGAAGATAAAAACCAAAATTCCATTCAGTTTTCCTATTATGAAACGGCCATCGTTATTATCGATAGTTTAAAACGAAAGCTTGAAATAGAGATCAATAAAGGTCTTCTGCAAGAACTTAGAGATCACGCTGGACGGTCATGGAAGTACTTGTATGACAAGAATCACTGCCTGATCGAAGTCACTCAGCCAGGAACTGCCGATTTTCCAAACGGTACTTCGATAAAGTATGCTTACGATACCAAGCGCAGATTAATATCAATCACCGATGCCAAGGGGCAGAAGTATTTAGTAAATTCCTACGACAAATACGGAAGGGTCATAACGCAAGAGCATGGTAGTGGCGTGTTTAAGGTTAAATATGACTCCATAGGAAATAACCAAAACGGGTATCCGATTTACCGAACAACATGCACAAGGAAAAATGGAAGTACGCTTGTACTAGAACATAATGAAGTTGGAAATGTTCTTTCGAGAACGATCTCTGTCAGCAATAAATCATTCTTGCCAGAAGACATAACGGGCTTAGGTGGAAATGCAGTCCCATTGACCACAAGATCGATATACAACAAAAATTCAGAACTAATCAGCCGAATTTTTCCGGCGGGCAATAGGACTAAATGGCTATACAGTGAAGATGAAAAAGACTCTTTAAACCAAGGTAATCTCTTGCAGTTTGTCGAAATACCGCAGGCAGGTGTCGAGAGTGACCAAGAAAAAATCGTCACAGAGTTTCAATATGAATCAAGTTTTCAGCTCAGAACCAAACTTTCAGATCCAAGGGGCAACGAGACATCATATGAATATGACAATCAAGGGAACCTCGTCCGTACAACATACCCTTCAGTAACCATTCAACCAGTTAATAACGGGACCCAAAGACCTAACCCAGTTAATAAAATCCAACAGGAAGAATACCAATACAACTCTATGGGTCAGTTACTGCGAAAAATCCATATTGATGGGACTATCACCGAATATTTCTACTACCCTGTTGAAGACCCTATCGGTACGAATGGTCCAAACACTGCAACGAATAATCCAGCGAGTTTCTGCGGTTATCTTGCACGAGTGGTAAGGGATGCAAGTGGTAAAAAGGTCAAGACGGAATATGCGTATGATCATTTCGGCAATGCCACAACCATTTGGGACGGCAAAAGTAACCCGGCTCGTTTGCGTTATAACGCCATCGGAAAGTTGGAAAACGTAACGAGTAGGGAACCTTACAAAAACAGCATAGAGTACAAATACGACGCAAACTATAACGAGATCGAATCCATTCAAGCATTTGAGCGGTTTGTATACGACGAAAACACTCAGAATACTATCATCAGATCATCCATTCTGCGTGAGCTGAAAGAATATAATGCTCTAAACAATGTGGTTCTACGAAAAATTGTGGGTGGTGACAAAGTAATATCGGAATTCTTCATAAGGGACGCCAATGAGAACATTATCCGTCAGATTCAACCTTTGGGCAATTTGACCGAATACAGCTACGATGAGCGTGATCTGCTCGTCGAGAAAAATTTTGCCGTTGGTACTCGGGAAGCTTTCACGAACCAATTCACCTACTCGTTAAACGGCTCTATCAGAAGCTTTACCGACGGTAACGGTCAAATAACCACGCACCATTATGATGGGTTCAACCGATATAAAGGTTTCTCGAACCCTATTGGCACCAAGAAATCACAGACGTTTGACGAAGCTGGAAACGTGGTGCGTGTAGAAATTAACCGCGATAACGTCTTGGGATTAGAAGAATCAAACAATGCGCCTTTTGTGCAAGCAAATTACCATTTTGATCAGTGGAATAGAGTCTATCGAGTGGACAAGACTTGGATCGATTCTGACAGTCAATCGCTTGGGCAAAGCAAATGGGATGGTGGGAAAGGGATTGTTTCGAGTTTGGTTGAATACTCCGAAAACGGGCTCACGGGAAAAGTTTGGACGGAATCCGACAACGTATTGGCTGCTGAATATGATGGAGTCGGCCGCATCGTAACGATGATAGATATGACGGGAGAGGAATTTACCTTTGATTATGACGAGAACAATAATGTAACGTTGATGAGGTATATTGGACCTGAAGTTCAGGGTGGACGATGCGAACGAGTGTTTAGAAGAAGATATGATGAAATGGATCGGCTAATTTGGCAACAGGAAAACGAAGAGGCACCAGAAAAATTCCAGCATAACGAGCTCGGTAATGTCATCAACTATGTAGCAAAATCAGGCCTCGAAATACACCATATCGACGATGTTTTGGGGCGCCGTATTGGCCATGTTTATACTGTTACGGATGCGTTAAACACCAATAAGGGTCAGAAGATAGCTCGCTTGCTTGAGTATGATGATAACTACCGTCTAACTGCATTCACCGATGCCGCAGGGAACCGGACTGCCTATCGTTATGATACCCTTGACCGCCAAACAGGAATACTTTTCCCAAATGGTGAAGTCACTAACATTGATTATGACGCTAATGGGAACATCATTAGGGAAATTGATCAGAATAAAAACGAAATCAATAACCGCTATGATGCGTTAAGTCGGCTTATTGAACGACAAAGTTTAATCAAGAACACAGACCAAGAAATCGTTGAACGGTTTGAATATGATGGCCTCAATAGATTGATTGCCACTGTCACACAGGATGCAGTTGTTCAGCGGACATATGACTCTCTGTCACGCTTGCTGACTGAACAGCAAGGCGAACATATTGTTCGGTACACGCATGATTCCATGGGAAACCCGACCCGCATAGTATATCCGGGTGGAGAAGAAGTACACAAAACATACGACAATCGAAATCGCGTTACTTCCGTCAGCAACAGAGCAGGAGAAACTATAGCCAGCTTGAGTTACCGCGCAAATGATCAGATAGCCAGGATGTTCTTGGGCAAGGTGATCGAAGCGGATTTCTCATACGATCAGCAGCAACGATTGGCAGCTTTGGAGTATAGAAGAACAGATAATCAGAGCCTTGTGGATGGTTTTCGATACCAATACGATGGAACCGGAAAAATAACGCACGAAATTCAGTTGAGCGAAAGCTCAACCTATGGTGAACGTTACTACTACGACAATGCCAATCGCCCAACCAAAGCGCAGTATGGTGTTAAGGACGTCTTTGATCCTATCAGTACCTTTGAGCAAGAAACGTTTTACGAGCATTTCCAGGAGGGCTCTTGGCAACGACGGATCGACCTTGATGGTCAGGGTCATATCCTGGATGAGAAAGTGGGTACTACCAACTCACTCAATAAATACAAAAATTTTGGCAACATTTACTTTGACTATGACGCCAATGGAAACTGCATACTTAAAGGAACATTAAATCCAGGGTATTGCAATTATACATACGACCAACATAACAGACTCATCAGGTCCGAATGTTATGACGCCCAGGGCAACAAAACCCAAACAATTGAATATTTTTATGATTCCTTGGGCAGGCAAATCCGCAAAGTGCTGACCGACCAAAACGGCAAGATAACCGACTACACGTATGTATGGGCAGGAAATATACTGATCGAAGAATATGAGAACGGCGTTTTAGTGAGAACTTATATATATAGCGCTGAGTCCTTGCCTGTTCAAATTTTGGTCAATAATAATGGTGCCCAATCCAGCTATTACTTCACATTAAACGGCAAGGGGCTTGCCAGCGGTTTGCTGCATACGCGTGACCCCAATGCGTTTGCAGAAAAGTATGGTTATGAGCTAACTGGCGCTTCCTACATGAAGGAGATCAATGGCGAAATAATACCTATCCCGTCAAGAAGCAATGCGCGTTCTGGTTTGGGAAACACCATTTTATCGGTCGATTATATGAAAGATTGGGCTAATAATTCCCTGTCCGGCGTGGGTGGGATTCATGTCACCCCCGAGATAGCGGCTGTGCTGAATGGCTTTGGCAAGGGATACAGTGGCGGAAGCGCTGGGGCAATGGGCAGACAAACTCACGGATATCTTGATTTATTCGGGCTTGGCGGCGCAGGGCAGGGTTCAACTGCGGGGAGGACTATGGGCGGTAGGGGTAATAAAGACGGGTTACCGGCAGGCTCTAATAATCCGAATGACACGTCGCTTTATTCAAGTACCGATTCTCAGGACGTTGGAATTGGTTGGATGTATGCTGTACTGGCGGGAGTGGCGACAGTTGGTGCCGCAGCCGCATTAGTGGCTACTCCCGTTGGTTGGGCTGCTATAGGGTTTGTAGCAGCATCTTCTGCCTTCGCCTTGGCTACTGCTCAAGCAGCCAAACTTCAGAATCAATATAACGCGGAAGTAAAGCAAGAAGTAGAAAAGGAAGCCGAGGAAAAGGCGAAATCAGAAAAGGAAAAAGAGGAAAAGGAGAAGAAAGAAAAAGAGGAAAAGGAGAAGGAAAAAGACCCTCAGGAGTATGTTACACCAGAGGTCGACAATGGTAATGGAGCCATCACGCATCCCACCCTGCATCAAGTTGAGGCTAAGCTCATGAGCAACAAGACTCCCACCAATCCGAACGGAGGCCCCGGAACACCAGATATTGATACATCCTCTTTGCCGCCTCGCGCGGCCGGTGGGCTAGACCCAACAATCGTTCACATTGAAGGCGAAATTGGATCCGGTGGAAGCTCCAATACTAGTAACCCACTTATGGGCGGTGGCTTCACTGATCCTGGGCGACCCGATCTTACTCCACAACCGATGGGCACACCAAATACTGATGGTGGTAATAATAGCCCATGGGTTCATTGATACTGCTTGGCTGTTCGGCGACCATTACCCCATTCGGCAAAGGTAATTGATGCCGGACAGCATGGCTCTGGTTGAAATCGATTGCTGAGTAGTATGGGGTATGTAGTAAATAGCGTTAAATTAAGCCTCGCTTATACTGGCGTCGTGGCTTCGGGTTAGTCTTGGACTTGAACTTTGGTGCAGATCGATCGATTAGCAGTCGTAACTATTGAAGGCATTGAAACTGCCATCATAATTCAGAAATGTCAGCTTTCTGATGATAGCATTCCTGCTAATAAGTAGTTTATGGTTATGTCGGGATAACTGTATCCACTGATCATGTTGCTTTGAGCTTTTATAATATTTGCGACACAACCATCAGGATTGGTTTCGCTGGTCTTTGAAAATGTGCGTGACCGATTAGGTGAAAATTGATTTTTCAACGAAAACCCTACCGCTTTAAAGAAAAGCAGCCACAGGTAGCGCCGATGAATGGCTGTTAAAGTTCGTTGCAGCACATCACGACTGTCCGCTTTAGGGAAGCCTAAAATCATAGCCTACAGGCAGGTATGGGTCGGGTGGAGACTGTCGACATCCCAGTATTAAATAGTTGCGAATGACTGCTTTGTGGATTTTCGGTGTCTGATTTTCAGAATCAATAAATAGCAAAAAGGTATCTACTTTAAATCCCAAGGTAAAGCCAACGCTCAAATCAGCAATGGCTGCGC
>JBAXXH010000162.1:0-8019 GCA_037127995.1 Methylococcaceae bacterium
GTTCAGTACAGATTACTCCGCTAGGGCACGATCAAACAGTGGCAATGTTAAGCCAATAAACCCAACAAACACAATTTAACTTCTTAAACTCAATGGACACTTGCAAGTTTTGTAGGGCGACAAGCTAAAGCTAACCGCCCTACCAACTTTACTTTCTGATTGATAAGCCATACCAAATCCTTAACCGCCGAAATAATCACCCGAGATTATTTGCTGTAGTGTTGAAACATCATGGTTGTACAAATATACCCAAGCCACCACCGAACCACCATTGAAAAGCTCTATAGAGCGTTGCCTGCGACTATATTCATGGGGCATCGGAAACCGGTCACTACATTCTTCATATTCGTCCAACCGCTCTAATAACGGCTGTTGATCAAGGATTTTATACAGCTCACCAAAAACCTTATGATTGGCATCACTGGATTCAATAGTGCCGGGATAGCCACACACTTCATATAATTTTCCAGGCATAACGCCCTCTGAAAAATACGCGCAGTAATTGGCTAATAAATGTTGCTTGCCTGAAGCTATTTGTTTACGCAACGTGCCATAAACAAATATAAATTCAGTCGCCACGATTAAACTACCGACCGGTTTTTCTTGGGTTAACCAACAAATACGATTACTTATCCGGCTCCGCAACAACGCTTAAATTTCTTGCCGCTACCGCACGAACACAGCGCGTTCTTGCCCTGATTAGTTTGCATCCCCACTATACCCATTGATTTAATCACACCATCCAAATAAAACCAGCGTCCGTTGATTTTCGTAAAGCGGCTGATTTCATTCATAACATGCTCTTCGCCATCCTGCACATAAAACGCCTTAAACGCCACCACGCCTTTGCTGTCTTTGATCGCACCTTTTTTTATGTCGATAATTTCCAGCCGTAACCAATCAATATTTTCTCTGGAAAAATCTATCTTCTCAGGTCGACTGGTTGTATTCCAAGTCTCCTGTAAATAAACGGCATTGCGCAAGACATAAGCCGTATAACGCGACCGCATTAACGCTTCAGCAGTAGCCGGAAATTTTTCACCGGAATGAAACGGCTCGCAGCATTGTTGATAGGCTACGCCGGAGCCGCAGAGGCAAAGTGTTTGATTGTTCAAAAGAGATTCCTTGTCGCAGTATTATGCGCTTGTTGTTGGCGCTGTTTAACTTATATAAGTAACTGCGCTGTTAGCCATCATTTCAGTTTTTTCTGGCGATTGATGAAACTTTAAGCGCAGGCTATCGGCGCAAAAATCAATATCCTGTTTTTGCCATACAATGGAACGCCCTTTATCACCTATTTGCACTTGACCAAAAACAGCAGGATTTTTTAATAACGTCATTACACCTTTTTCCAGTAAGGCTTTAAAATCGGCAGTAATAACAACATGATCGCTGTACGTTATTTTGATGCTGTAATTATTTGCATCCGGTTTTATTGTTTTAATGTGATAAAACATAGAAGGAATTACTAATTACACCAAATAGATTATTAGTTAACAACACGTAATCGTCAGTGGTGACGGTTTAGGTTGTATAAAGACCGCTTTATTGAATAACTTTAATGGTTTTCGTGAGCCGTAAGCATCTAAGGCGCTGCCTGCTATTCTGCTATGATAATCATCATTTGAAAGTTGGGTTCTGCCTTTTGGATAAGTCGTTACTAAATAAAAGGTGATAGTTCCATAACTAAACGCATTAAATATAGCTTCAAATTTGGGGAAAAATTGATCAATCATAGTGTTGAATTTTTCAACTATTATTTTATATTTTAATTCTTTGGTGTCCTTAACATCTTTTAGCTCAATCAAATATAAGTCGTAATATTGTTTTTCGGTGCAGTTAATTACAATCAAACAATCGGGTGATGGAGGCGGATTGTGCATACGACCGGAATGATAAAAATTATCAGGCTTTAAAATTAATATTTTATCGCTGTCAAAATCGCTATTAATTAACAAGGAATTATCAAATTCCACTTTGGCGTTATTTTCGGTGCATTCATGACACAGTATGCCAAACAACTCTGGATGGTTAATGATTTTGTCAAACATGATTACCCGTTGAGTTTATTGATAAGCTCTAGTTTTTCTTCATAAATACTTTCAGCGGTATCGATAAAGTTGTCATCCTCTATACCATATTCATCGGTATCCAAGTTTCTCGCTATACTGCCTTCCGGTGTACTTTTAAATAGAATAGCTTCAAACTTTTCTTTATCAATTTTATTATCAATGACTAAATTACTCGCTTTGTTAAAAATGTAATTGCTGTGTGAAGTCATCACCAATTTTATTTTATTGTCTTTGACCAAACGCGCAAAAACTGCCATCAATTTAACTTGTGTTGCTGGGTGTAAATGTGCCTCGGGTTCTTCAATAAATACTAAAGGCTTTTGATCTTTTTTGGATGTCCGTTGAGTTGGAAAAATATATTTTATATAGGACACGATAGGAGAGATTTCCGATACCATAGAAGAAGTTGTTGATAAATCGAGTTTCAGTGATGTTTTATTAGGTGTGAAGAATAATTTTTTGTTTTTATTATCAAACTCAACAACTCCTTGCAAAATTTCTTTTTCTATTTCATTAGCATAAGCAATAAAACCATCGCTCTCTTCATTGGAATTATTAATATTAGATAAATGCAAGAAATAATCTGCCACCGGCTCAGAAAGACTGGGCAGTGCAATTGATTTTGAAGTAGAACTACTGCTTTTAGATAACTCAGCAAGGATTTGACTAAAAGAATTTAAACCTTGATATAAACCAGAGCGTGAGGCGGGCAGATAATAAACAGTACTGATTTTTTGCAATTCATCAGAAAATCGATAAAAACAATCTGCTACCATGGCAAGAAAGTTCGATTTGAATAGACTTTTCTCTTGATCAGGCAAATATAAAATTATTTTCTTATAATCATATTTTATTTGTTTTTCGTTAAATAGGGATGTTGATTTCTTTAAAAAAACTTTGCTATTAAAATGATACTTGATAATTACAAAAGATATATTTTTATTTGAATCTTTCTTTAGCCCTAGTGAAATAGTTAAATCAACTTGAGGAATGATGCCGGAAGAGTTTATGGTTATTTTAAGTTTTTTATTGGAAAATTTATTTTGTAAGTTAAATAAGCCATTGAAAGAGTTCGCAATAGATTTATTTATTTCACTTATTAAAAAATGTTCTAAACAGAAAGTTAAATGTTTTTTGAAGTCATTAGATACGTCAATTTCGCCAATATTATTTTCTTGGACATATTTCTCTAATTTATCTATATCACTATTAAATTCTTTGCTGAGAAATAAAGTTGTCACTACAGAGTCAAGGTTTAATTCTTTAATCTTTTTTATAACCAAGTAAACCAAAGAAATAGCATAAGATTTACCTACACTATTCTTACCAAAGATAAGATATAAATCTTTTTCAGTATCGAACTGGAAGTGTTTAATTGCACCGAAATTTTCAATCGTAATAAGCATATTATTTATTCAATCAATACTTTTTGATACCGTATAGAACAAAAAGGGTGAACACTGTTCACCCTTTTTAAACTGCTTTACCCAGCCGTTTCTTTCTGCTTCATCAACAAATAATCCAGCCACAGATTGGATAATTTTTCCTGCACGGTATTTTGCCGTAAACGTGCATTCAAATGCGGAAAATCGACTTTATCCAAATCCTGATCCTGGTTGTAGCAGGAATAAACAAAGGTTTCTTTACCCGTCTCGGCATCAATATGTTTACACATACACTGAGCACAGATACCTTTCATCATGCACTGCATGGGTGAGTTAATTGAACCGACTGCGTGATGGGCTTTATTGAGGTACGGTTTTAGCACATCAAAACGGGCGGATTTTACTGCCGCCATCATGCGGTCTGAACCAATCACGATAAGATGATCAACATCCGCCAGTGAAATGGGTTGCTCACCCAATTCGCCGGTAGCATAGGCCACCATACATTCCAGAATATTACCGACAAATGTTTTATCTTGTGGACGGGTGGGTACAATCGCTTCCACGCCTTCGCCTTTATCAACGGCCCAGATAATTAAATCAGCGGCCGCTTCAACATCTTCAACTTTGAAGCGGTCTTGGGGATTTTTATAGCCCGCAAAATAAATGACGCGGTTACCCGCCGCCCGCATTGCTTTACCAATGGAAAACAGCACAGCATTACCCAAACCGCCACCCAGTAATAATATGGTTTGATTGGCGGGTATTTCAGTCGGAGCACCGGTTACGCCCATGATGACCAGCGGATCACCGACTTTCCAGGTTGCGCAAAGGCGCGAAGAAGAACCCATTTCCAGTGCAATCAAGGAAATTGTGCCTTTTTCTTTGTCGACTTCCGCACCGGTCAACGCCAATCCTTCCGCAACCAATGCCGTACCTTCAACTGTTGGCGCAATGGCTTCGTAGTTTTGCACCCGATAAAATTGTCCGGGATGAAATTTTTCAGCTTGCATTGGCGCTTTTACAATCACTTCGATGATCGTCGGTGTCAATCGGTTAATGGCGACGATAGTGGCTTTGAAAGAGGCATCCAAGCGTGCAAACAGGTCTTTTAAGGCCGCATCACGTTCCGGCTGTTGTGCCGGATTTAGATTGGCCAGTTGTTGTTCAAATAATTTAACAATGTAGGGGTAACCATTTTTGGCGCTGGCCATCGCTTTTACCACATTGCCGGCATAGACCGGATGATTGTCGCCGTAAAAGCTGATAAATTTACCGTCTTTTTGATAGGACGTCAGCGGCGCAGGTTTACCCAGCTTAGGAAACGCTTCATCGCTCATAGGCACTAATTCAACCGAATCGTTTGTCCATTCGGGTTCATAGCGTTGGAAAAACCATTTATCCATCACAAACGTGTCAGGATATTCGCTTTGATAAATCGTGTTGGGCGAAGTACCCGCTGCCACATACAAACTGCGTAACGGAACCTTGATGATCTGTCCCGAGCTTTTCCAGCGTCCATCTTCTGATACCAATTTCTCAAAATCGACGGCATTCAAATGCCCGTATTCATCGGCATCTGCACTAAGCGGACTCATGCCTTCTGCCAGGGCAATGCCTTCTTCCAGTGCCTTGTTGATTTCTTCATGGTTTTGGCGATACGCGGGGGCATCATTGATGCCTTTGCGATAAAACAGCGTTACGCCACCCCATGATTCCACCAACGGTTGAAAATGCGGTTGTTCACTTTCAGCTTCAGCGCGTTGGCGTTCAGCGTGGATAGCTTTTCCATGCTCTAAAAATTCATCAAGGATAAGCGTTTCTTCTTTATCGTAACGACCACGAACTACCTGCTCACCATAGGTTTTGACCAGTGTTTCGTAACGATGCAGTATTTTTTCCACTTGCGCAGGATAATACGCCATCAACTCGGTTGCAGTATCCATCGCGGTTAAACCGCCGCCAATCACACCCGCAGGCAAACGCACCTGCAAATTCGCCATTGAAGATTTCTTGGCCGCGCCGGTCAATTGCAAGGCCATCAGGAAATCCGAGGCTTTGCGGATGCCTCGCATCAAATTGTTTTTAATATCAATAACGGTGGGCTTGCCTGCGCCAGATGCGATACAAATATGATCAAAGTCCATGCTCCAGGCATCTTCAATGGTCAATGTCCCGCCAAAACGGACGCCGCCATAAGCACGAAACGCTTCACGCCGTTGTAGCGTCAGGTAAATAACTTTTAGAAAATTTTTGTCCCAGCGAACGGTAATACCATATTCAGCTACACCACCAAAACCTGCCAAAATACGTTTATCCAAATCTTCGTAGAGATCATTAAAATCAACAATCGGTATGGGCAGCGTGTTTGCATCACCGGTTAACGCTACCGGCAAAGGCTCCAACTTTAAGCCATCAATACCGACCACACCAAAGCCTTCATTTAATAAATAATGGCTCATGGTATAACCGGCGGGGCCCAAACCGACCAACAAGGCATTTTTGCCGTTATACGGCAGCATGGTGGGGCGCTTAACGTTTAACGGATTCCAACGGGTCAGCAAACTGTATATTTCAAAACCATAAGGCATGAACAACACATCAGTCAGCACATTGGTTTCAATTTGCGGAATGTCAACGGGGTCGGTTTTTTGATAAATGCAGCCTTTCATACACTCATTGCAAATACGATGACCGGTACCCGGACACATCGGATTATCGATGATGATAATGGCCAACGCGCCAATATTGTCGCCTTTGCGTTTAACCAAATGCATTTCCGATATTTTTTCATCCAGCGGACAGCCGATAGTCGTCACACCCAGCGGATCTACTTTAAAGGTATTGGTCTTTTTGTTACGCATGCCTTTTGAGCATGAATCAGTATCGCGTTCGTGGCAATAAATACAATGATTAACTTCTGACAATACCTGCCGTTGATTAAAGCGTGGATCAGTCAATTTAAAGCCATCCCGGCGGCGGCGATGTTCCAAAGCACCCATCCACGCAGTGAATTCACCACAGTCTACGGTATCGTGTTCGACTAACTGGTCAAAATCGCGCTTTTCGGGAAATTTAAAACTCAGCCAGCCGGCAACCACATCGTTATCTTCTTGCGCAACAAAGCTCCAACGTTGCACGACATCCATCAGGCCGCTGATAAATTCGGCGGCATCCGGCGCATTGATGATATCGATAAATTCAGTTGCCGTCAGTTCATGAGCAGCCAGTTTTGCACGTAATGCAGAAACTTGTTCATCCGCATTTTCGTAATCGCTGACTTTACCTTTGGCAAGCAGTTTGTAATGGCTGGACAATAAGCCAATAACCGCACCGACACGCGCAACACGGTGCTCAGGATCATCATCTTGATTGGCTTCCGGAAAACCTGCCTCAATCAACAAATCGAAACGATTCAGGATAGAAGAAATAGACCAGTCACTGGTATCCTGGCCTTTAAACACAACGCCCAGTTTTTCTACCACTTCATTTTTATAGGTAAAAATGGTGTCAATTTCATCCTTGATTTTGACGCTTTGCGCTTGATGTTGCTCAGGCACATTGAACAACTTAGCGACAAACTGACCGACATAAGGCCCCATGTTCACCAGCAACTCGGAAATTTCCTCAGGTTTCAGCCCTTCACCCTGGTTCTGGCGATAAGCGGCAAACTTAGTGTAAAGCTCAACATCATGCTTTTTAATCGACCCGTCAAACACATCCAGTAAATCTTTCAGGCGGACAGCATCGTATAAATCGGCGTAAGTGAAGCTAGGGATTCCAAGGGTTAAAGTATGTTGTTCCATAAGGCTTATGTTTGATTAGCTTACATCTGTGCAAACAAGTCACTACAGGCAGGACTGCTTAAACAGCTAGGGTTACTGAAAGGGTTTATTTAATGGCACATTTTAAGTAAATATGGCTAATTTATCCACCAATAATGCTTGCAGGCAATCGCAGCAAGAATCTGTCGTTCTTGATATCCTGTGCAGAATGCAATTTTGTTGTTTAGTCACGTACAGATGCAATCGTAGGTAAGGAGAATTAACAATTTAAAGAATTAGGCTATTGCATAATCCTGCGCATGGTCTCCATTCCCTTTTACACGGCATAATACATAAAGCGTCATAACGCAGTTGCCAAGATAATAAATGCACTGATATTTCCAAAATAACTCAAGCCTTGAAACTAACGAAACGTGACGGGATAAATGCCCGCCACGCCTGAACCTTGCATTTAAACTAATCCGCCTGCCGTCTTAAAAACGCCGGAATGTCCAGATAATCCAGATCGATATCTTTTTTGGCTTGAGCACCAAAACGGGTTTCCCTGTTTTCATGTGTGCCGCCGTTACGCATGACGGTTGGTTTATCCAGTTCATTATAATTTGGGTTACTGGTCGTTGGTTTCTGCATCATTTTAACCGGTGCTTTAACGGCTAAAGGAGGTGCACCCATACCGGTAGCGACCACGGTAACTTTGATTTCGTCGCCCAAAGTTGAATCAATAGCCATACCAATTTTGATAATGGCATCTTCTGAAGCAAACTCGTGAACGATATT
>JBAXXH010000163.1:0-8012 GCA_037127995.1 Methylococcaceae bacterium
GGCTCATCTCAAATAGGGCGGGATGAATCACCTTGAATGCTGTGGGACGTAACAGTGAGCGCACTTGCCTGCCAGAAATTACACCGACTTAATTACAAATACCCCGCCGCATTTAAAAAACATTAAGGTAATATCATCGTTTGCGCTGCTTCCCAATCTCCAGATTGGGAACCCAGAGGTCGAAGCTCTGGCTTCGTGAGACTGGAAGCTGAAGCTTGGGAATTAGCCTAAATTAAATGTCCAATTCACGTCGCTGTAAGATCCTACAGATAACATTCCTTAAAGGGATGGTATCCGTTAGCATAGAAATTATTTATCTGAAGCTGTATATAGCAAACTGCGATCACTCGCTTATCTATTTTTTTAAAAATTGATAATCAATAAGAACAAGATTACACGAGCATGATAACCTGTAGCAATAGGTCATTATTTGATGCCGTTAATGCACTATAAAAACAAGTCATCTTCAATTACGCAAGTCAGGAGCAAGAAATGCTTTACATCGATCCCAATCAACCCAACAGTAAAGTTCACTTTAAATCGCGTTACGGCAATTTTATTGGCGGTAACTGGGTTGATCCCGTTAAAGGCCAATACTTTGATAATTTAAGCCCTGTAAACGGTAAAGTATTTTGTGTAATTTCCCGATCCTCTACTGAAGATATTGAACTGGCACTGGATGCGGCTCATGCGGCAAAAGAGGCGTGGGGGAAAACGTCAGTCACCGCACGATCAAATATCTTATTAAAAATTGCCGACCGAATCGAAACCAATCTTGAAACGCTGGCGGTTGCTGAAACCTGGGATAATGGCAAACCCATACGGGAAACGTTGGCCGCAGATATTCCTCTGGCAGCCGATCACTTTCGCTATTTTGCAGGTTGTATTCGCGCTCAAGAAGGCTCAATTGGTGAGATTGACGAAAATACCGTGGCTTATCATTTTCACGAGCCACTGGGTGTGGTTGGGCAAATTATTCCGTGGAACTTTCCTTTACTGATGGCTTGCTGGAAATTGGCTCCGGCCTTGGCAGCCGGTAACTGCGTGGTGATGAAGCCCGCTGAACAAACGCCCGCCTCAATTTTGGTGATGATGGAATTGATTGGCGATTTATTACCCGCAGGCGTTATAAATATTGTCAACGGTTATGGCGCAGAAGCGGGGCAGGCTTTGGCAGTCAGCACCCGGATTGCAAAAATATCATTCACCGGGTCAACGCCTGTCGGTGCGCATATTTTAAAATGCGCGGCAGAAAACATCATTCCTTCCACGGTTGAGTTGGGCGGCAAATCCCCCAATATCTTTTTTGAGGATGTTCTGGCTCAAGAAGATGCCTTTGTCAGCAAATGCGTAGAAGGTGCGGTACTGGCCTTTTTTAATCAGGGTGAAGTGTGTACCTGCCCGTCACGTCTGTTGATACAAGAATCCATCTATGATGAATTTATCGCTAAAGTCATCGCACGCGCCAAGCAGATTAAACGCGGCAATCCCTTGGATACCGAAACCATGGTAGGCGCACAAGCTTCCAAACAACAGTTTGACAAAATTCTGGATTATGTACAAATTGGCAAAGAAGAAGGGGCTGAAGTTTTAATGGGCGGCGAAATTGCCTCTTTAGGAAGCGGCTTCTCTGAAGGCTACTATATTGAACCGACAATAATGAAAGGGGGCAATAAAATGCGTATCTTTCAGGAAGAAATTTTTGGTCCTTTTATATCGGTAACCACCTTTAAAGATGAAGCTGAAGCCTTGGCGATTGCCAATGACACACAGTTTGGTTTGGGTGCCGGTCTTTGGACGCGTGACATGAACCGGGCCTATCGTATGGGACGCGCCATTCAAGCGGGTCGGGTATGGACAAACTGCTATCACCATTATCCGGCGCATGCCGCCTTTGGAGGCTATAAAAAATCAGGTGTGGGGCGTGAAAATCATAAAATGATGCTGGATCATTATCAACAAACCAAAAACATGCTCATCAGCTATGACATTAATCCATTAGGATTTTTCTAACGTAGCGATAATTGATTAACCTGAGCGAAAATGGCCGACTGTGGCTTACGACAGTCGGCCATTAACACAGGACAAAAGCGAATCTTGAAAGGCAATGGGCATATCATCGCAATAAACCGACCAATCGCTCCTTGGTGAACATCTTCTGGATAGTGAGGCCTTGGATAATAACCGAGAAAATGACGGCGGCGAAAGTCATATTCAAGATCAGCGGCTTCCAAGAACTATCAGGCAGCGAGACCGCAAGTGCCAGCGACAAACCGCCGCGAAGACCGCCCCAAGTCAATAATTGAGTCAAGCCGAAGCAATCGGCACGGATCACGCCTGTTGCATTGAGTCCCCCGATGATACTGGACACAGTCAGTGCGCGGGCAAGCAACACGGCGACAATCGCAACGAGCGCGGGAACCCCCATCACGACACCTTGAAGCGGATTGATTAAAACAACGTGGAAACCGACAAAGACAAATAGCAACGCGTTCAATACTTCATCCAGCCCCGACCAGAATGTACGTAAGGGTGCGAGCGTATTTTCGCTTATTCTCGGCCCGGTAATGTTGCCGCTAAGTAAGCCTGCTACCACAGTGGCAATAGGGCCGGAGACATCAAGGTGCTGGGCTGCTGCATACATGGACGCAACGGCTCCCAGCGAGACGAGCAGACCCGTACAGAAGGTCGTCGAGCGTAGCATCATGAAATGGATGGCCAGCCAACAGAACACCCCCATCATCACGCCACCCAAAACTTCCCGTACAAATATCGATTCGGCCTCAGCCAGGCTGGCATCGCTGCCACTGATTGCCGAACCCGCGAAAATAGTAAAAAAAACCACAGCAACGCCATCATTTAACAGGGATTCGCCATCCACCACCGTCTCCAGATTTTTGGGCAGGCCGATTTTGGACAGGATCGCCAACGCTGCCACAGGGTCAGTAGCCGCAATCAACGCCCCGAATAGTAGTGATTGGGCCAGTGTAGTCGCCACGCCGAAAAGAGAAAGCCCCGCATAGACCAATCCGCCAGTAAGAATACACGCCATCGCAGTACCGGCAAATGCCAACCAAAGAACCAGCCACCGTTGCTCGTGAAGCGCTACCCAACTGACGCGCATACTGCCTCGAAAAAGTAAGAAGCAGAGTACACCTTTAAGAAGGGTGTCGTTCAGATTGAATGACTGGGTGAGTTGGTGCAGTAAACCGATGGCTCCGGAAGGAATAAACACTTCCAATACGCGGAGGACAGCGGTGGTCAGGCAGGCCAGTAACAACAGGCCAATGTCGTGCTGAAGACGCAGATAACGATCATTAATGAAACTAAGAATCGCGGCAATGCCAAATAGGCACGCAATCGCTGTAAATGTATCCAAAGATCCTCCTCGTACTCGCTCGAAAATTTAATCTGGTTATTGGACGAAGCCGCTATCGCCGAGAAAAATCACCGTCACCGACCAAGCTATTAAAATGTAACTTCAAACCTCTTAATCAGAGGGGATTGTTAAAAGCAAAATAATGAGGTTACAAAGCAATGACATCAATATCCGAAGCAGATTATAAGCAGAATTATCAAAAACGCCTCAAGCCCAAGACGATCAAGGCCTGTTCCCTCACCATTCGACGTCTGGTTTTAAGAGCCGCTAAAAGACAAAGTACTGGATGCTTTATTAGGAAAAACCATGCCCCAATGTGGTTTGTTTAACCTTTCATTTTTGTAACCGATGGTTAACCAGTACCCCAGTGTCTTGTGTGATTATAGTTCACCCATTAGGTCGTTGTTAATGTTTGAAGCATTTTTACGAAAAAATTAAATTAATTCTGAAGCCGGGTTAACCAAGGATCTTTGGTATAAGGATCAATATGAAAGGCAAGCGACTCAGGTTTATGTAACAAACCTTCTTCACCCGAAGCATTGGGGTTCAATTGTCTTTTTTCGACAAAGTCGACCATGCGGCGAGCATTATAAATCACCAGTACACGGTTACCATTTTTACTGGGGTAAATTTGAAAAGCCACGTTATTTTCAGTAAACGCTGTATTTCTGTTGATCAAGGCATCAAGTAAATCGTTATCACCCTGAGCTAATTTTTTTAAAATAGAGTCTTCACGATGCCTGATCAGTACTGTCAGGTAGGTCATTAATGTGCCGGATAACTGGTGGTTTTGGAGGGCATGGACTTCTTGTTCGGAAAAAGAAAAGCTTTCAGCAACGAGATAATGTCGGTCTTTTTCGCCATCATTGGCAAACAGTGATATTTTGTCCAAACTTTCATGTTCCAAGGCATTCAAGAATGAGCGGGGGGCACGAATATGTTTATCTACCGTCACTACCCACGGCAAGGCACGGCCGGTTGTTTCAAAACGTTCTTTTACGCTGGTGATAACGCTGGCTCTTATTAATTCATTTTCACGGCCTTCAGGTTTAACAATAAAAGCGTCCACTGCCGTTATTCGGGTATGGAAACCGTGTTCCTTGAATTGATTGACAATAGTGGAATAACGCGGTTGATAGGGGATGCCGGTACCATCATAGAGAATATTGATATGATTTTCTTTGGCATGATCGGCAACTAAATCACGCAGTCTGTTGGCAAAAGGTTCTACATAAACATAGTCATCACTGTGGTGGCTGGCAGCGGTGAGAACCTGGTACAGATCACTTTTTTTACGAAATTCGTCCAGGGATGCAATAACAAAATTATCGCGGCACTGTGTTTGTGCAATTTCTTCAACCGCTGTTTTTCCTGATCCTGCGCCACCCATGGACATAAATAATGTAGGATTTACATCAGGAATTTTGCCTTCAAAGAGCTTATCTTTAGCTTCATTCAATTTTTTTATAATTTTACTCAGTCGCTCGTAAGCTATTTCAACCGTACGTTCCAGTCTTATATCGCCATCGGCTGCGCTCAGTAATTTGTTTTTAAGCGCCTCGTTGTTCGCCAGATTTAATACTGGCGTTTTATCACCTTCACAGCGCTTCAAAAGCTCCATTAGCTCTGTATGACTGGGTGAACGCAACCCCGTCAACATGTTAATATCAAGGCAAAAGAGCGGTGCAGCGCCGTCTTCGCCTATACTAATTCCGTCAATCTCGTAGCTTCCAGGGCATCGCACTGCTTCGGTTCCAGGCAAAAAACCAATCATATTTTCAGCGGCGCAGAGCGGGTAATCCGCTAAATGTTTACCGGCTATAAATAGCTCTTGCTTGATGCTGTCCACCGGCACCAGGCCACCGTTCACAGAAACCAGGCATTCTATGCCCGCTGCTGTTTTGTGCGATAAAAAAGGGATGCCGGATATAAATTTCTTGTTTTCCGGCCATTTTCCATAAGCATTGGCTTTGTTTTGCAGGCTTTTACAGCGGATTGGATCAATAGCGTGCTCAAAGGCGCGGGTTATTTCTCTAAAGGTACTGTCGGGATTATGTAAGGCGGCTGCGTCATACGTTTCAATTCGTCTGAAATCAATGCCTTGTTCATAGACACTTTTGATGGCTGGCAGTTTACCCAGCATCGTTAAGAAAAAATCAAGAGTGAGTCTGTTTCCATAAGTAAAAGGTCTTACACTGCGCATTTTTTGATAAAAACTGGCCAGTCTTTCAGCAATGTTTTCAGTTTTTATCACAAAGCCATTGTTATCAAAAATGGCCGTCTCTTTATTGCTGCCGTCCTCTAAAACCAGGCGTTCTATGGTTTCACGAAATTCTTTTCTTTTATCAGCGTCAGGCATGGTGCCTGGACGATGGCAGACGGTGGGTTGTTCTTTCCAATCTTGAAACATTTCCCTGTGAATACGAGAAAAGAGTTCTGTCAGATAAGTGACGCGCTTGGTTTGGTCATGCGAGACGGTGCCTTCCGCCTCTTGCTGCAGGGTCGATAATAATTTTACACCCTGAGAGATCGCCAAGGCGGTTCGCAATTTTTTCAGTTGCTTATAGCCTGCAATTCTGGGAACTGTATTTTTATTCATAATTTCAGCCTTTCAATCATCGCTCAATCCTGATTCCATTGTAAATAAATACAGCACAAAAATTTTAAGACTTTCACCGGGATGTATTTTATTTATTATGGCAGAAAACAATCAACACTTAACGCTTATATTAAGCACGCTCTAGCTATCAACTCCCTGCCTGGTTCCAAACCATACTACAAAAACATTTTTAAGCTATAATTAATCACTTTTTATTGCCTGGCGTGTAGAGACCGTGTCGAATACAAACAATGATTCATCAACTTTTCAGGGACTTATCCTGGCTTTACAGGCCTATTGGTCAAGTCAGGGTTGTATTTTATTACAACCTTTAGATCAGGAAGTCGGCGCGGGAACTTTTCATCCGGCCACTTTTTTACGGGCTATAGGCCCTGAACCCTGGAACGCAGCTTACGTTCAGCCATCTCGCCGTCCTACTGACGGTCGTTTTGGAGAAAATCCCAATCGGCTGCAACATTACTACCAGTTTCAGGTAGCTTTAAAGCCGTCGCCAGATAATATTCAGGAGCTGTATTTGGGTTCATTGCGTTATTTGGGACTGGATTTATTGGAACACGACATTCGTTTTGTCGAAGATAACTGGGAATCACCGACTTTGGGTGCCTGGGGTCTGGGTTGGGAAGTCTGGTTAAACGGCATGGAAGTGACACAGTTTACTTATTTTCAGCAAATAGGCGGTTTGGAGTGCAGGCCGGTTACCGGAGAAATTACTTACGGTCTGGAGCGCATTGCCATGTATTTGCAAGGTGTCAAAAGCGTCTATGATTTGGTGTGGACCAAGGGGCCTTTGGGTACGGTCACTTATGGTGATGTGTTTCATCAAAATGAAGTCGAAATGTCGTCTTATAATTTTGACCATGCCAATGTCGATTTTATGTTTCAGTGTTTTAATACCTACGAGCAAGAATGCCAAAAGTTGATTGAACTCAATCTGCCATTGCCTGCTTATGAAATGGTATTAAAAGCCTCACATACTTTTAACTTGCTGGATGCGCGTCATGCTATTTCGGTTACCGAGCGCCAACGTTATATTTTAAGAGTCCGTACTTTATCCAGAGCCGTCGCCGAAGCTTATTATGTTCGCCGCGAATCACTGGGATTTCCTATGTTGACTGAGCAAGGAGCATAAAATGACAACCGGCAAACATTTACTTTTTGAATTAGGATCAGAAGAGCTTCCTCCAAAAACGTTACTTAAATTAAGTAATGCCTTGCTGGACGGAATTGTTCAGGGCTTGCAGGCCGCCGAACTGACGTTTACCGCCAGCAAAGCTTATGCCACACCCAGACGCCTGGCCGTTTTTATTGAAAATTTGTCGACCGCACAACCGGATAAAACCGTTGAAAAACGCGGGCCTGCGATACAAGCGGCTTTTGCGGCAGACGGTACACCCAGCAAAGCGGCTTTGGGTTTTGCAGTCAGTTGTGGTACGACCTTTGAGCATCTGGAACGCTTGAAAACGGACAAAGGCGAATGGCTCAGCTTTACCCAAGCGATTAAAGGACAGGCAACAGAAGCTTTAATCCCCGATATTATTCGTCAAAGTATTGCCGGCTTACCCATAGCCAAACGGATGCGCTGGGGCAGTTTTAATACAGAATTTGTAAGACCCGTTCATTGGGCGGTATTGCTTTACGGTAATACCGTTATCAATACGGAAATTTTAGGATTAAAAACCGGTGCGACAACGCAGGGGCATCGTTTTCATGCGCCACAAAAACTAACCATTAGCAATCCGGAAGACTATCAAGATGTGTTGTATACCCAAGGTAAAGTGATTGCTGATTTTGAACAAAGAAAAACGCTAATCCGTAATGCCGCGCAAGTTGCTGCATCAGCGGTCAACGGTATAGCTTACATAGAGGACGATTTACTGGAAGAGATTGCGGCTTTAAATGAATGGCCGGTGCCTATTACCGGGTGTTTTGATGCGCGTTTTCTCGATTTGCCCGCAGAAGTGTTAATTACCACCATGCAAACCAACCAAAAATATTTTCCGGTTAAAAATGCGG
>JBAXXH010000164.1:0-7999 GCA_037127995.1 Methylococcaceae bacterium
AGCGCTTTCGGGCAGCCCAAACTAATAAAGCCGACGGTGGGTATCTTTGTCATAAGTAGATGTAAGGTATTAAAGGTAAAGGATTATTCTTTGATAAACAGGTTACAGGGTTTATCCTGATGTTGACCCTGCCATTTCGTCAGTGGCAACAACAGTCCAACGAGTAGAGCTGAATTTTTTATTGATACATTAAATGTGTTATTTTATCACTTTAGGGGTTGTTAAATAATCAAAGCTATAGCTTTAACGTAAAAGTACATCTATTATTCTTGTGTAGCAGATGCCTGTGTTTTTCAATTAGTGCGTTAAATAACAGTAAAAATATTTTAAAAACAATCAGATACACGTTATTTTAAGGGTGCCTGGGTAACTTTTAAGGGATTAACATGAACCGATAGGACATATATTTCAGATGAAAGTGCATAAAATGAACAAAAAAAAACGGCATACGCTGACACGAATCCGGTTACTTTAAAATACACAAATAGCCTGTTTAACTGGATAGCTATAACGAGAATGAAACTTTTATTACCGAATATTAACGATAAAGGGTACATTATAAAGATAAAATCATTCCAAAATACGCAGCTTTTAAAACTATAGTTATTGATCAAAACTCAATAAATTTGATTATTGCTTCTGCTTTTTTTGCATGATAAGCATCCATTACATTCCGGATTATTACTAAAATACCCTGGATATATCAATAGGTACACAGTGTGCGACGATTAGTTATAGTGTTAAATTTACTGGTTGGCTCATCATTGATGGCCCCATCTGCGGAGATTATGGCGGCCTCTGTAGACACTGCTGAAAATAATCATCTGAGCAGACATGCGCCACGCTCACGCGTAAAAAATAAAAACGCCCGCTTGCTTTCTGTTAAGCAAAATAAATTAAAAAATCCGGGGGACGTTTGGGAACGCATTCGTTCAGGCATGAAAATACCTCGACCCAGCCAAGTGACCACTCAGCCGAATCAAATCCTCGACAATGGCACTAGTCAAGCTGCCCCCTCCATTATTCAAAAACGCATTGATCTATCGCTTAATCCGGCTAATTCATCAGCTACCGTTAGCAATGCTGTACCGCTTATATCTGCAAAAGCTCAATCAGAACGAATGCTGGCTTTGCAAAAACTCAGGCTGCCGACCACTGCCACGACAGCACAATATAAATACACGCCTTATGGTCGCCTTAAACTTAACGCCGCTCTCTCTTCAAGGACAGGCAACAAGACAGCTTTGCCAGACCAGGCATTTGCCTCTAAAAACGCTACCCTGAATGAAAATCCTGCCGCTCAAACACGACTCCGTTCGCGTATCGACTTAAATCCAAGACTGCACAGGCTTGACTTAAGAATTCCCTCTGAACTACAGGTAAACACTGCTTCGGAGCCGGAAAAACCGGTTAAATCAAAATATTTTGATAACGCAGAAACCCCGGAAAACGCATCTCAAGCCCCTGTCAAACAACGCTTGACGAGGCTAATTCCGCACGATGAAAATACCTCACAACAACCCGTCGAACAACCTTTAACGAAACTAATCCCGCACGATAACAAAGAAGCGGTTAAATATGAGCGGGTCAATAAGCATATCGTTTGGTATGCTCAACACAGCAGTTATCTGTATCAAGTGACTGATCGTGCACGCCCCTATCTTTATCACATCGTCGAAAGCCTCAGCCAACATAAATTACCTTACGAACTGGCCTTGTTGCCTATTGTAGAAAGCGCATATCAGCCGACTGCACTATCGCCCAAAAGCGCAGCAGGACTCTGGCAATTTATTCCCAGTACGGGACTTGATTTTGATTTGCATCAAAGCGGACAGTATGATGACCGGCTTGATATCACGGCCTCCACTCAGGCGGCCATGCGTTATATGTCATTTCTTAATCAGCATTTTAATGGTGACTGGTTGCTTGCTTTGGCGGCCTATAATTGTGGACTGGGCACCGTGGATAACGCCATTAGTCGCAATGTCGCTGAAGGTGTTGACACGGATTACTGGTCTTTGCGCTTGCCTGAAGAAACCCAAGAGTACGTTCCCCGCTTCCTGGCATTATCCAGTATATTTGCCAACCCTGATGCACATGGATTAAAGTTTGCCCAGATTAGAAACGAGCCCTATTTTGTTAAAGTCAAAATTGATCGCAAGCATGACATTGACTACCTGGCTGAAAAAGAATTTAAAGAAGTAGCCGAAATGGCCAATCTTGGTTATGAGCAATTCAGTCGCCTTAATCCCGGCTATCTTGATCCCAAGCTGGCCACTGATGGCCCTTACACGTTTCTTATGCCGGCCGCTAACGCCGAGCAATTGCATCAACGACTGGACAGTATCGCTCAATTTGTTAATCAATCTGCATCGCTAACAACCGCACATGCACCTTTGAAAAGAAGAACCTTGCTCATGATGGATGAGCAAAAAACCGCATTATCGCTGTTAACCGACATAACATTACCTAAAGGGACTGACCCGTTCTTGTCACTGACCCTGAACATCAATCAAACAACTCCCCGGATAGCCAGCCAATCGATAATAGCACCCGTTGAATTTAACCCGGATTCAAAACGCGTAAAGAAAAATATATAGCCGCGCCTTGCGTTAAAACAGAGAAAGCCCCAAATCAAGCAATAGTATCAATAAAAGCCAATGCCGACCAGCTAACGATATGCTTGAGATCAAGCCGCGATGTTAACGTGTGTATGGCTTTTTCAACTTTTTCCGGGTCATCATAAAACTCTATAATCAAGGGTAATTCCAGTGATAACGTCAGCAGGGACGACGTATGTATTTCACGGCTTTCACCAAAACCGGCAATACCCCGAATAATAGTGACCCCCTGAATTTTTTCTTCATCATGCAAAATATCCAACGCCAGGTTTAACTGGTCATGCCCTTCCAGTGTATAAATTCTGGCAATAGTCACTTCTTTTGTACTCATATCTGCTTACCCACTAATAAACCCAGCCAAATAACAAAAAGACAACTCAAACCATTACCCACAAAAGTACCCAGCATTAAGTTGGTATGGGACTCAAATGAATAGCCGTGCTCAATCAAAAACAAAATTAAATACAAACCGGATAACGTTAAATAAGTACCCACCATAATCACCATAATTGCGGCGCGGTATTCCATGGAAAGCGCGACTTTTTGTAACAAGATAGTCGCGATAATACCAATTAAAAAAGCACCGATGGCATTGACTATCAACAGTGCAAAAGGAATGATAACGCCATTCCAATGAAAGATGCCTCCCGAATAGAAAAATAACGTTCTGCCGCACAGCAAACCAATCCAGACCGCCAATAAACAGCCAACCACACTGACCACTATATTTAAAGCCGCTTTGTTTAAACTGCCCTGCTCCAGCAGATAAATAGTTTCAAGGGAAAAAGTGGAAAAGGTCGTAAATGCGCCAATAAAACCCACCAATATTGCGGCCCTGTATTCCAGGGTAATAGCGATACGTTGTAAAATAAGGGCTTCGGTGAGTAAACCGATTAAAAACGAACCCACCACATTGACAACCAACGTGCCATAAGGAAACCCCCTGCCCAGCCATTGATAAAGACCGGTAGAGACTAAAAAGCGCACGACTGCGCCACAAGCTCCTCCTAATGCAATCGCTATTATTTGATTCATGGTTAAAACTTGATAAAGTGTTCCCGGTAATAACGCAGCTCTTCAATGGATTCAATAATATCGTCCAGGGCTTGATGTTTGGATTCTTTATTAAAGCCGTCTTTTACAGCCGGCGCCCATCTTGCCGCCAGTTCTTTAAGCGTTGATACATCAATATTTCGATAATGAAAATACGCCTCAAGCGTGGGCATATAACGATATAAAAACCGCCGGTCTTGACCAATACTATTGCCACAAATCGGTGAAGTATTGGCTGGCACCCATTCTTTAAGAAACTCAAGCGTTAGTCGCTCTGCTTCAGTCGCATTAATGGTTGATGCCTTAACGCGCTCAATTAAACCGGATTGCCCATGATGCTTTTGGTTCCAGTCGTCCATTGCCGCCAGTGCGTCATCAGACTGATGCACGGCCAAAACAGGGCCGTTGGCAAGAATATTTAAATCTTTATCGGTGACGACTGTCGCAATTTCAATGATTAAATCACTGTCCGGGTTAAGCCCCGTCATTTCAAGATCTATCCAGATAAGGTGCTGTAAATCCTGCGCCATTGATTGATTCCATTGTGTTAAAGGTGGCTGTTAGTGTAGCATTGGCAAATCTGTACGTCTAACTCTTAAACTTAATGCATTTGGCCTATGAATACCTTTACTATTATCTTCTTAATTGCGCTGATTATTTCTTCCTCGATACAATTTTGGCTGGCTAAACGACACGCTGATTATGTCGCCGCTCATCGTGCTGCCGTGCCCGATGCCTTTAAAGACAAAGTGCCCTTGGCTGCGCACCAAAAAGCCGCAGATTACACGCTTGAAAAAGTCAAACTGGGCAATATAGACGGCATACTGGGCATTGTCGTATTGCTTTTATTGACACTGGGCGGCGGTATCAATGCGTCTTTTGACTATTGGACCACTTTTTTCTCATCGCCCTTAATAGCGGGCGTTGCGGCAACAGCTTGTATTTTTCTGATATTGACGATCATAGAAATTCCAACCAGCATTTATCAAACCTTTGTCATTGAAGAGAAATTTGGCTTTAATAAAAGTACGGTTAACCAATTTGTTAAAGACCAGTTTATGCACTTGGGACTGGGCGCTGCGATTGGCCTGCCTTTATTGGCCTTAATCCTGTGGATTATGGACAATGTGGGGCCGCTCTGGTGGTTATGGGCATGGGCCATTATCATGAGTTTTTCTTTGTTAATGAGCTGGCTTTATCCTACCGTTATTGCGCCTTTGTTTAATAAATTTACACCCATGGAAGACGGTTCATTAAAAGACCGTATTCAAGGACTGTTGACGCGGTGTGGCTTTAACAGCCAAGGTATATTTATCATGGATGGTTCCAAACGCTCCGGCCACGGTAACGCTTACTTTACCGGCTTGGGCAATAACAAACGCATCGTGTTTTTTGACAACCTGGTTAACTCGCTTGAAGACGAAGAACTCGAAGCGGTACTGGCGCATGAGTTGGGACATTTTAAATGCAAACACGTTATCAAAATGCTGATTGCCACCGCCATTATGAGCTTAATCAGTCTGGCGATTTTAGGCTGGTTGATTAATGAATCCTGGTTTTATACCGGCTTGGGTGTAGAGCAACCTTCACACGCTGCCGCCTTATTATTATTTTTAATGGTTTCATCGTCTTTTACTTTTTTTATGCAGCCCATTAGCGCTTATTTTCAACGACAATTTGAATTTGAAGCCGATGATTTTGCTGCCAATAATGCCAAAGCCTCCAAAATGATTAGCGGACTGGTTAAGCTTTATGAAGAAAATGCCAACACCTTAACACCTGATCCACTGTACTCGGCTTTTCATTACAGTCATCCACCGGCAGCGATTCGTATCGCCCATTTAGAAAGCAAAATCTAATGGCCGAGTTACTGGAAGGTTTGGTTATTTCCCATTTGGGTCAAGGCATTGCGATTGAATATAACCAGGAAATCATTTTGTGCCAAACCTTGCGGCGACTGGAAACAGTCGCCGTTGGCGATAAGGTATTATGGACATTGTCTTCACCCGGTCAGGGGCGTATCGAAGAAATACTGCCCCGGCGCTCGTTACTGGAGCGGCCCTCCAGAAATGGCAAAACCCGACCGGTTGCGGCTAATATTGACACTATTTTTGTCGTTTTTGCGGTCGAGCCGCATTGCGATTTTTTATTGATAGACCAATATCTGGCAGTCTGTGAAAACCATAATATAGATGCCGCCTTGGTTCTTAACAAAACCGACCTTCCGCAAACAGACATTATAGAAAAAGAATTGCTGGATTATATCAATCTGGGCTATCCGCTTTACCGGGTCAGCGCCTGGTCGGCATCGGGGATGGATGAATTAAAAAGCGCCTTAAAAGATCAGGTCAGTATGCTGGCGGGGCAATCAGGAGTCGGTAAGTCGTCCTTAACCAACGCCATCATTCCCGATAAAGTTCTAAAAACCAATACAGTCTCGGCAACCACCAAACACGGTCGTCATACCACCACAGCGGCAACGCTGTATCATTTAAATGATGGCGGTGATTTAATCGACAGCCCCGGTGTCGCCATTTTTGGCTTGACAGGCTTGACAGAACAACGCTTGGCTTACGGCTACCGGGAGTTTCAACCCTTCATAGATAAGTGTCAGTTCAATGATTGCCGGCATTTAAAAGACAAAGGTTGTGCGGTATTGATGGCAGTAGAAAGTGGGGGGATTTCTAAAACACGCTATGAACGATTTTTAAAGCTTAGAGAAAAAATGCCGAAAGCTTTTGTTTAGCGGTATCAGGTATTTTCTGGCTGACAACTTAAACGGTAACTATTCAGTCCCCCTCTTTGAAAAAGAGGGATTAGATGCAAGTTACTCTGAAAATGTGTTGATTTTTAGTTGGAACTGACCGCCAGCTCACGACCCACAAGAGACATTAGAGCCAAATTTCAGAATGGCAGCTTTCCCACAGAAAGCGGACTGTCTATTCTAGTGAAACAAAACTGATACTACCGACCAATACCTTTGCCAGCTTAAAAAAGACCTGCCTAAAGCACAAGATTTCATTTTGGCATTATCTTAAAGGATAGGATGTTTGGCGAAAGCAATATTTTACCGTTACCTGATTTGATTCTGGCTGCGGCTACCTGCGGATAATGAGAAGTTACGCTAAAAATTATCAACTTATTGAAATACCGATATATTATCAATAAAAATGACAAAGATGGGATAAACGATCCAATAGCGACTATTATTTAGGGACGGTATCAAAGCCAAAAGCATACAAAACCTAGAGGAGGGAAACACGGTAAATTTGTTCTAAATTATAAGTCATTGATTTGATGCTTAAGTCTCGCGCTCACTTTAAGGTAAGTGCTTGTGTTTAATGATAATTAAATGATGGTTCTTGCTGGTTGATCGGATTGCTATATAACAATATGTTTCTTATAGAAAAACTGGAACAAATTTACCGTGAGGAGGGAAAGGCCTTATATTCACTAGATAACCATCATGTTATAAAATACGTATTGGAAAACGCCGGTTTTAGATGTTCTCCTCCATATATGGTAAATTTGCAACCTTAGCGGAGTTAAATTTTTCAGGTGTCAAACGACCCGTATAATCAACAACCCCAAATTACTGAAGCAATAAAATTAATTTTTTTATGACAAAAATATGCGAAGTATTTCCATGGAACAATAGTTTCAATACGGGCATAGAGAGTATTGATGCGCAACACCGTCAACTTGTAAAGTTAATTAATCTGCTGGCCAGTCATATGGTGCAGCAGTCAGACAGTCAAACCATGAACAGCATTTTTACCGAACTGTCCGAGTATGCCGTTTATCACTTCAACACTGAAGAAAGTATCTGGTCCCAATATTTCCCGGATGACGAGCTGGAAATCGAACACAAGCAAGCCCATCGGCGCTTCATTGATACGGTCCTTGATCTAAAAGGCGGGGAAAGTAACAAACCCCAGGAGCAGATTTTCGGGGATATCCTTTCCTTCCTCACCCATTGGCTGGCTTACCATATTCTGGATAGCGACATGCGCCTAGCCAAGGCCGTGCTAGGCATACAGTGCGGCTTGTCCCTGGCAGAAGCCAAGATCCAGGCAAAATTGGAAATGAGCGGCACCATGAAGTCGCTAATCGAGACCATCCTCTCAATGTATGATGAACTCTCAAGCCAAACACTCCACTTGATGATGGAACAGGAGGATACCAAGGCCCGATTAGCGATTGCGAATGCTTTGCAACAGGCGATACCCATCAAGGAACGTTTTATGCAGACGTTGGCTATTTTGTTTAAGCTTAGGAACGAGCACGAAATAACTTGAGCAACTTATAAAATTGCCGCTTCAGGT
>JBAXXH010000165.1:0-7959 GCA_037127995.1 Methylococcaceae bacterium
TTGCCAAGCGCTTAAATTAAAACCCAAGATAATTGTCTTGGGTTTTTTTTTGCCTTTTATTTAGGGAGGCGTAATTAACCAAAAGAACGGTTTGTCCTGCGACACCTTTGGGATATGCTGGCCAGAACGGGTAAATAAATTACGCTTTCCGTGCATTAGCATAAAATGGCGTTAGGTAACTCGCAATAAACAAGTTCTCGCTTTATAGTCTTCACACGCTTCGGACACAGCTTTGCAGGAGCGGGCCATGCCCGCAAAGGCTTTGTTATGTCGTCGGCATGGTACGCAATTAAGGTGTTGGCGTACCAGAGTCAGGCAACGATTGGGCGGTATTTATTGCGAGTTACCTAACGTAAATCTCAATAAATCTTTAAAATCCCATGAATCGCCAGATAAATACACACAAAAAACAGGTTATTTATTCTATTTTAAATATAACAAATTCCAGAGCTTAAATGACAAATTAGCTTGATCATGCTAACATTCTCCAGTTTATTAAGTGATTTTTAAATAATTTCACAGTGATTTAAGGCGTTAATCGGGTGCAGATAATTCTGATGACCATTGATATAACCGACACTAAACGCTGCACATAACGACATGAAGAGAGTACGGTCTGGAAAATGAATAAAAATTCCCGAGTAGGTAATAAAAACGCTATGCTTTACAACGCTGATTTATCGCAGGATAGTTGCGGTGTGGGTTTTATCACTCACAAACAGAGTAAACAAACTCACGATTTGCTGGTTAAATCCCATGAAGCTTTATGCACCATTCCCCATCGTGGTGGTATGAGTGCTGAAGGTATAGGCGATGGTGCAGGCGTTAATATTGATTTATCCCTCAATTTTTTTCGTAAAATAACCGGTATCGACAGTCTCGAACTCGGTCAGTTTGGCGTTGCCAATTTCTTTTTTCCGGAAGATCACGATCATTTTGATTCGGCTGCCAATGAGCTGATTGAACGGCATTTTAAAGATTTTAACTTGCCTATTATTCTGTGGCGCACTATCCCGGTTGATCTTGATGTTATTAATGCCGCCTCGGTAAAAGCTCAATTACCGATAAAACAGTGTGTATTTGCTCGCCCGGATAGTTTAAAAGACGCGTCGCATAAAGACTTTGAAAAGCATATTCAGGCCGCTTTACTGGATATTGAAGTGGAAGGCTTTAGCCGTGTTGAATTGACTGGTTTTTACCCGTTATCCATGAGCTCACGCACACAAGTTTATAAAGGTCGCTTAAATTCGTTTGAAGTTATTCCATATTTTAAGGACTTGTACGATACCGATCACGAAATCTCTACGCTGTTTTTTCATACCCGCTTTTCTACCAATACCGCACCCGCGACCATGATGGCTCAGCCCTTTCGGTATATGGCGCACAATGGTGAGTTAAATACGGACAAGAAAAATCGTTTAAGTGAAAGTGCGATTGCCAGACAACATAACAAGCATCTCATTTTCCCCCAAGGCCAATCAGATTCCGGACGATTGGATCAAACGCTGACCCGTCGCATTAACGAAGATGATATGGATATTGTCACTGCTGTTTTGGCGATGATGCCACCAGCGTGGGAAAACGATACCACCTTGTCGCCTGCTGTTCGTGCGATGCTGGAATATTTCAGCTTGTATGAAGAAAAAAATGACGGCCCGGCGGCCTTGATTTTTAATGATGGTATTCGGGTTGGTGCGCGTTTGGATCGCTTGGGCTTACGGCCTTTGCGTTCAGTAGAAACCCATGAATATTTGGCGGTAATGTCAGAAGCCGGTCAAATTGATTTTCCACCTAAAGACATTTTGAAGCGCGGTCGTATTGAAGCCGGTGGTATGCTGTATTTTGATCACAGCACTGGTGAAACTTACAATAATCATCAAGTGATGGATCGTCTGGCGAGTGAGCAGGATTATCAGGCTTTACTTGCGCAACGCTGTATTCATCTTACTGAATTACCGTTGGTGGGCTTGGCTGAAATCAGTAATGAACACGCATTTAATGTAGATCAGCAACATACGGCGTATTCGCTGAATCAGGAAAGTTTCAGATTTCTGCTTGATCCGATGCTGGCAACCGGCACGGAAAAAGTATCTGCCATGGGTTACGGTTTGGCACCCAATGCCCTGTTCAGTGCAGAAGGTGGCATGTCGCGTTACTTTAGCCAGCGTTTTGCACAAGTAACCAATCCGCCGCTTGATTCAATTCGGGAAAGTGACGGTATGACCTTGCGTGTGGCACTGGGTGCAAAACCTACTTTTTCGGATGAATTAAGCAAGCAACTGGTCATTGATACGCCTATTTTACAGCGGATGCATCTGGAACAAATTCGCAGACAATCAACCGTCAGTACCGTTACGCTGGATATGGTTTACCAGCCTGATTTTAATGATGCCAAGCATAATGAAAATGTTCTGGAAGCCGCTTTATTAAAGGTTTGCGAGCAGGTTGAACAAGCTGCCAAAAATAACGTCGGCATTATTATTTTAAGCGACATTGCTATCAGTCCGGAGCTTGCCGCTATTCCTGCCTTATTAATGGTTGCAGCGGCTAATCAGCATTTGGTTAAGCAAGGCTTGCGTTTTAATTCGTCCTTAATTGCTGAAACCGGACAAGCGGCCAGTCCGCATGATATTGCCACCCTGTTGGGTTTTGGTTGTTCAGCCATTTGCCCTATCAGTGTCTACAACCGTGTTATCAGTCATTATCCCGTAGCAGAGCAGCAAAAAGTTCTCGATAAATTCCAAAAAGGTGCCGAGAAATCACTGATGAAAACCATGGGTAAGTTTGGTTTGTGTACTGTGGAAAGTTATATCGGCGGTGAATTTTTTGAATCCAATTATCTGGATACCGATGAGCCCCGATTAAGCGCGTATTTTCCCAACATTCACGCCTCGGTAGGCGGTGTGCGCTATGCCGATATTGCGGCCAGTGTCACTGAATGGCATCAAAAAGCCTTGGCAGTTCGTGAAGAAAAAGATATTCCCTTTTTAGGTTTGTTTAAAGAGCGTCAGGACGGTGCCGGCCATTCTTATGGCAATACGGCGGTCAGAGAATATATCAACATGACCGATGAGGCGATTTTATATATTCCTCAGGACAAGTCTCCCGTAGCCAGCGATACCGCTTATATTGACACCGGTTACGAAAAACGTACGCCGGAACAAATTGATAGTTTTGGTATTACCCCTGCTTACCGTAGTTTTGCTAAAAATCTGTATCTTGAGCGTGATTCAAGACCCGCTTCTTTGCGCGATATTATGGCTTTTCCGGCGGATATTGGCTCGGCAATTTCTACCCCCGATTTTGACCGTATCTTGGGAAAACAGAATTTACGCGGTAACATTAACTATTTAATTCGTGGTTTAAGCGTTGCGAAAACAACGGATGATGCTTACCGGATTGGTTTGACAGAGAATTCTTCTGAACAGCGTTTGGAACATTTGGCGGAACACTTTAAAAAGCGTTTTTTCGATACTGAATTTAGTCTGGTAGTGGCAGAAGACAGCTTGGTTATAAAAGTTGCTGATAGCGATAGTCTGTTGGCAAACTATTTAAACGCCATAAAAACAGCCCGCAATCATATTGCCTTAAGTGATGTTCAGCCAGCGCATGAAATCACGGCAATGCTTGCGTCAGGTGCCATGAGTCATGGAGCCTTGCTCGCCGAAGCCCATGAAGCGGTTGCTGAAGGTATTAATATAGTAGGCGCTTTAAGTAACTCCGGTGAAGGCGGCGAACATTCCAGTCGTTTTAACACCTTGCGCTCTTGTAATATCAAGCAATTTGCTTCAGGACGTTTTGGAGTTTGGGCCGGTTATCTGGCTGATCCTAATATTAGAGAAATCGAAATAAAAATAGCGCAGGGCGCAAAACCGGGCGAAGGCGGTCAATTACCGGCCACTAAAGTTTCTGTTGAAATTGCCGCTTTACGTGGAGGTACTCCCCGAGTTGAGTTGGTGAGTCCACCGCCCCATCATGATACCTACTCGATTGAAGATTTAGGGCAATTAATCCATGATGCCAAAGCGGCGCGTGTAAAAGTCGGGGTTAAACTGGTGTCTTCTGAAGGTATCGGCACCATTGCAGTGGGTGTTGCCAAAGCGGGTGCGGATGTTATCAACGTTGCCGGAAATACCGGCGGTACCGGTGCGGCGGCGGTTACCAGTCTAAAAAACAGTGGCCGTTCACCCGAAATTGGTATTGCTGAAGTCCATCAGGCCTTGGCTGTCAACGGCTTGCGCGATAAAGTAATTGTGCGTGGCAGTGGCGCGCATCAAAGCGGACTGGATGTGGTTAAGTCCGCTATTTTAGGTGCCGATTCGTTTGAATTTGGTACAACGGTACTGATGATGTTGCGTTGCGTGATGGCGAAAAACTGCAATATTAAATGTCCGGCCGGGTTAACCACTGAACATGAAGAGTTTAAAGGCGATTCGCGGGTATTAGCGCAGTATTTTATGAATCTGGCGCACGAAGTCCGGGAAATACTGGCCGTGTTAGGGTATAAAAGTTTGCAGGAGATTCGTGGTAAAACTGATTTGCTGCATTTAATTGACCACCCGTCCATGGTCGGCCAACTTGATTTAACCAAAATGCTGGCTAAAGTCGAGGTCATTGTGATTCCAAAACCTGTTTATCTGGAAGCCGCTTTTACGGTTGATGATAAAATTATTGGACAGGTAAAAGCGGCGCTTATAGACGGCAAACAATCACAGGTTATCATTGAGGGCGCTGCCTTTAAGTTGAATAATTGCAATAAAACAGTTGGTGGACAGGCGGCGATTGATATTGAACGGATGCTGGCCTACGAATTAACTGAACAGCAAGTTGCCGAGTCCAAAGTTATTTATACCCACGAGCAGGGTCGCCGTTATCTGGCACCCGATAGTGTCGTTATTCGTACCCATGGATCGGCTGGGCAAAGCTATGCGGCATTTTTAAATGACGGGATGCGTATGGAGCATCTGGGTACTTGTAATGATGGCGTGGGCAAGTCTGCTTGTGGCGGAACTTTAGTGGTTGAATCGCCCGGTGGTGGCATTAAAACCCCCGGCAATAATGTATTGATTGGTAACTTTGCACTGTTTGGCGCTACTGGTGGTAAAGTTTTTATTAATGGTGAAGCCGGAGACCGTTTTGCTGTCAGAAACTCGGGTGCAATGGCAGTCGTTGAAGGCGTTGGTGATTTTGCTTGCGAATACATGACCAACGGTGCGGTTTTGAACATTGGTGGTTTTGGTAAAGGTTTCTGTAACGGCATGTCCGGTGGTAATGCTTACCAATATGACCCTGAAAATTTACTGGAAAATTTGTACGACAAGTCGTCTGTTTCTCTGCATGCTCTGACCGAAGATACTGATGCTGCGCGTGCGCATGAGCAGTTTATTCTGGCGATGCTTGAACAGCATGTGGACTACGCGAAATCCAGTAAGGCTCAAAATTTAATCAATAACTGGGAATCCGTGCGTAAGCATTTTAAATTTGCCATGCCTTTATGGCTTTATAAAACGCAAACCACACAATTTTTGCAACAATCGATGGATCGTAAAGAAATGATCGAGGAATTGTCGCAAGCATTGGCGCAACAGCAAATCGAGCAGGTCAAAGTAGCCTACCAAACGTCACAACCATTGTTTGGTGGTGCGATACCCGGTCATGGCACGCACGATAAAGCGTTAACGTTTAAATTGGTCAATAGTTTTGCCGTGCTTGAAAAAGCGCAGCAATGCGCTAAAGACTTGCTTAAACAGCAACCTGAAGCGCTTCGCTCGCAAAGTCAAATAGAGCAAGCGGCGCGTAAACTGATTATTGAACGTCCCCGTAAATTGCAGGAAGTGCTGGTTAAAAGTACGCGCGAAGCTTACAGCAATTACAGCGATGACCAACTGGTCTGTTTGATGGCGAGCAAACGTCTTAATGATTACAAAACAGCGTTAATCAACCGGTCGGTGCAAAGTATTTATTCTATTGGATCCAGCGCCTGGATTATTGAACAGGACAACATTAATAAACAGGCGTTGGCGGGTATTCCGTTTATTGAAGAATATTTGGCCGGACTCTTGGGGTTGGGCATTGTTCAGGGCATGTTGAACGAAGAAACGGCTTGATATTCGCCGAATTGAACATTTTACAAAATACCCTTTAATAATTGAATTGTTAATAACTTAAATGAAATTACCTCAACTACCACTTGATGCACCCTACAACGAAAACCAACGCACCTGGTTAAGCGGTTTTTTTGCCGGAATGCACACACATCGGCTTCAAAGCGCTGGCTTGGTGACTCAAACGGATAGTCGGCTTATTACCATATTGTATGGTAGTCAAACGGGTACAGCCGAATCGGTTGCCAATGATGCCGCCGCCATTGCTAAAACTTACAGCTTGAAGCCGCTGGTAAAAAGCATGGATGAAATTGAAGCGGAGGCACTGTCTTCGATAGATTGTTTGCTGATTATTACCAGCACTTACGGCGAAGGCGAAATGCCGGATAATGCACAAATGCTATGGGATGGCGTTTGTGCAGAGACGATGCCCCGACTTGAAGGTATGCAGTTTTCAGTATTGGCTTTGGGCGACACCAGTTATGATTTGTTCTGTCAAGCCGGTATAGACTGGGATAATAAACTGGTTGAGCTGGGCGCTACACGCGTTTATGACCGTACCGATTGCGATGTCGATTTTGAAGAACCGGCAGAACGCTGGATGACGGCAGTTATTCCACACTTGGCAGGCGGCGTTATTACGACAGTCGTTGAAACTGATGTCCCTGCTATCGGTAAACCTGAATACCACCGAAAAAAACCGTTTCCCGCCAAACTGCTGGTTAATCGTTTATTAACGGACGCTTCATCGTCTAAAGAAACCCGTCATTATGAAATTTCAATCGCGGGTTCAGGCTTAACTTACGAAGCGGGCGATGCCTTATGCGTGGTGCCTGCCAACTGTTCCGAGCTGGTTGCCGACATCATCAAAGCGATTGGTTGCAAGGGCGATGAAGACGAACCGGTCAATGGCGAATTAATGCCCTTACAGGTTGCATTACGCGAGCATTTTGAGATTAAGACACCCAGTAAAGAATTGCTTGAAGAGATTGCCACCCGCTCCGGTGACCAAGAGCTTAACGGAATTATTGAATCGGGCGATAAAGAAAAGCTGTCCAATTATTTATGGGGACGCGATACGCTGGATTTATTATTGCAATTTCCGGTTTGTGAATTTACGGCAGCCGAATTTATAGCCCTGTTAAAACCCTTGCAACATCGAGCCTATTCGATTTCTTCCAGCGGCAAACAGTATCCGGATGCCGTACATTTGACGGTTGCCAGTGTGCGTTATGAAAGTCACGGCCGACCCCATAAAGGTGTTTGTTCAACATTTTTGGCTGATTTGGTTAATGATGAAACCAAGGTGCGGTGCTTCTTTACCGCCAACAAGGTTTTTAGGGTGCCTGAAGACAATGGCATGCCCATGATTATGGTCGGTCCCGGTACCGGTATTGCACCCTTCCGCGCCTTTTTGCAGGAGCGCCAATACCGGAAAGCGCCCGGCAAAAACTGGTTATTTTTTGGTGACCGTAACGCTGCGACTGATTATATCTATCGAGAAGAGCTGGAAAGCTTTCAGGAAAGTGGCTTGCTGACACGTTTGGATTTAGCGTTCTCCAGAGATCAGGATGCCAAGATTTATGTACAAGACAGAATGCTTGAACAAGGCGCTGAATTGTTTTTGTGGTTAGAGCAGGGCGGTTATTTCTTCGTTTGTGGCGACGCTTACCGAATGGCAAAAGATGTCGATCAGGCATTACATGCAGTTATCGCCGAGCACGGCAACTTTTCGGAACAGCAAGCCATCGATTACGTCAATCAACTGAAAAAAGACAAACGTTACGTTAGAGATGTTTATTAGGACATTGTCCGCTGTGAGTTATAAAATTACATCATAAATACGGAAAATACA
>JBAXXH010000166.1:0-7854 GCA_037127995.1 Methylococcaceae bacterium
TTTTATTAATACTACTGAATAGACGCTTTGAGTAGAGATCAGGGTGTCTGAACTTCCACAAGTGGTTAAGCAGACGCAACAACAAATGACAGTTTATCGTAAAGCCTTCGAACAGGAAAACCGGCCTAAATTAGACGCACAACTGGAAAAGCTTAAAATCTTGGAGCATAAACATGTTGAGCAACTTGATTTATTTATTGAAAACAGCGAACAATACCAGAAAGAAAGTAAAGCTATTCGCAGTCGCTTCGAAGAGTATCGGCAATGGATACAAGAAACCATGAACACAGAAGATCATCCTTATATTCAGATTATCGCAGCCATTGTTCAGGCGTAAGAGTATTTGGAGTAAAACAGCTTCAGCTGTTTTTACAGGCAACAGCTAAAGCGGTTGCACTCCAGTCGTAGTATTGGTGTTTTCAGGATTGAATCGGGACAGTAGACATGTTTTAATGTGTATTGTTTAGTAATTCTTTACACAAGGAAAATCTGATGCGAACCAATATCATCATTGATGACTTATTGATGGCCGACGTTTTAAAAGTAACGGGAGCAAAAACCAAGCGCGAAGCGGTTGAGCTCGGTTTAAAAACCTTATTGATGTTAAAGCAGCAAGAGGCCATCAAAGCGTTTAAAGGCAAATTAAAATGGGACGGTGATCTGGAGAAAATGAGGGCCGATCATTGATTATGGTCGATTCCAGTGTCTGGATCGACTATTTTAACGGATCAGAAACGCTGGCGACAAAAAAACTGGACAGTTTATTGGGTGTGCAACCGGTATGTACGGGTGATCTGATTTTGGCAGAAGTGCTTCAAGGATTCAGACAAGATCAGGATTATCAAGCCGCCAAAACGGTGCTCTGTGCTTTGCCCGTCCACGCCATGTTGGGTGTCGCCATCAGTCTAAAAAGCGCTGAAAATTTCAGGACGCTGCGCAAACGAGGTATTACGATACGAAAAACCATCGACACGTTGATTGCCACCTTCTGTATAGAAAACGACTTCTCGTTATTACATTCAGATAAGGATTTTCAACCTTTTCAGCAACTTTTAGGCTTACAGGTGGCGTAAAAAACCAACGCTTAAACTTGCATAAAATCATGACGGAATAATTTTTAATGTCACTCGACCTTACCGGTATCAACAACGAAAACGAATATTACAGCCATCACTATCTATCGGCTATTTTCGAAGGCGACCTTAAAGACACCTTCAGCCAATGGCTGGAGATGGAAGATAATTATCGGGAAAGCGTTAAAACCGAGGCACAAAAAAGCGATGTGTTTGCCGAACTTCGCGCACCCTGGATAAGATTAAAATCCTTAGCGCAAGAGTTTTTTCAATTACAAAACCAGCTAGAAAAAGACAAAGACCTGTCATCGCGTTTAGAACGGCAAAACAAATTTTTCGCCAAATTGTTAACCGCCTTGGGTTATCACTGGCAACCGGCCATGAAAAATCTCAACGAAGCTGGCGACATCCCCTTACTCTCCGAAGTCGCGCACGGCTCAAACCCCGCTTTATGGATAGTGGGGGCTTTGAACACAACAGAAGATAAAGACGACCCGCTTAATCTCACCCTAAAGGCCGAACAATGGCTTTATGACCATGAACCGCAGGCCGCACTGCTTAATTTAAGCATTGACGACCTCATTAACAAAGCCATTTTCGCACTCGACCATCCGCCGCGCTGGATTTTACTGCTCAGCGATGCGCAATTACTGTTGATAGACCGCAGTAAATGGCATGAAAAACGCCTGTTACGTTTCGACTTGGCGGAAATATTTGGTCGCAAAGAAGACAGCACCTACAAAGCCATGACGGTATTATTGGTTAAAGACCATTTAACGCCCGCCCAAGGCTTGTGCTTAATGGACAGCCTGGATGAAAACGCCCATAAACACGCCTTTGCTGTTTCCGAAGATTTAAAATATGCGCTGCGTGAATGCGTGGAACTGTTAGGTAACGAAGCCATGCGGTACTGGCGGGAGGAGAGCAAGGAAAAGGTTTATACCGACGTCATGGCGGCTTACTTAAGCCGTGAATGTTTACGCTATATGTACCGGATGCTATTTTTGTTTTACATCGAAGCCCGACCAGAACTGGAATACGTGCCGATTAATGCCAATGCCTATCTTAAAGGTTACAGCCTGGAATCGCTGCGTAATCTGGAAATGATACCGTTGCATACTCAAGAGGCGCAACAAGGCACGTATATCAATGACAGCATTCAATTGTTGTTTGATTTGATTGACCAGGGTTTTCATGCTTCGCCGAATGATGATGTATTTGCCACCGGCGGTATCAAGGTTTTTAGCATCACGCCACTCAAAAGCCATTTATTTGACCCAAAAATGACGCCTACCTTAAATCGGGTACGCTTCCCCAATCATCTGATGCAAAAGATCATTCAGCTGATGTCGCTGACTCGGCCTGGTTCCGGACGCTTTTCACGCCGTGGCCGCATTTCCTATGCGCTACTGGGTATTAACCAACTCGGTGCAGTATATGAGGCGTTATTGTCGTATAAAGGCTTTTTCGCCCCCCATGATTTGTACGAAGTCAAAAAAGCCGACAGCCAACCGACCGAGCTTGATTCCGCTTATTTTGTACCGGAAGCCGAGCTTATAAATTACACCGAAGCGGAACGGCTGCTCAACGATAAGGGCGGTTTTAAAGTCTACCCCAAGGGCGAGTTTATTTATCGCATGAGCGGTCGGGACAGGGAAAAATCAGCCTCGTATTACACGCCGGAAGTATTAACCCAAACACAGGTTAAATATGCCCTAAAAGAATTACTAAAAGACAAAAACGCCGATGACATTCTTAAACTCAAAGTTTTAGAGCCCGCCATGGGTTCGGCGGCGTTCCTTAACGAAGCCATTAACCGATTGGCTTTTGCCTACATTCAGCTCAAAGAAAAAGAAACCGGCGAACGTGTGGCACATGAAAAATATGCCGATGAGCTGCAAAAGGTCAAACTGTATATCGCCGATAACAACGTCTTTGGTATCGATTTAAACCCCGTTGCGGTGGAATTGGTAGAAGTATCTTTATGGCTAAACTCGATTCATAAAAGTGGTTTTGTACCGTGGTTTGGTTTGCAATTGTTCAATGGTAACTCGTTGATTGGTGCAAGGCGGCAGGTGTTTGCCCCTGACGTATTGAATAAAACCAAAAAAGATCAGCTTTGGTTTAATCAAACGCCCAGTCGGTTAAATCCTTACGGACTGGCGGAGGCGAATACCGGATTAAACCGTCATTCCGGCAGGGATTGCCGGAATCCAGAAGCCATGGATGGCAATGCACAAACTGACCACAATAACCAACCGTTGTTAAGCGAACGCGGCAAGCGCGTTTACCATTTCTTGCTGCCAGATCCTGGCATGGCGCTGTATCAAGATAAAGTCGTTAAAGGTTTGGCAACGGAGGAAATTAAAGCCATTACAGACTGGCGCAAGGACTTTTGTAAACCCTTTAACTCAGAACATATCAAGCAACTGCAAACTTTTTCCGAAAAAATTGACGAGCTTTGGCAGGCGCATACCCGCGAACAATCCAGAATCCGCGAGAAAACCACTGATCCTTTCAATATCTGGGGACAGCCCGAAGATCAACGCCATACCATCAGCCGACTGGATCAAAAAGACCGCATCTTGGCTCAGGAGCGGCAATCGAAAGATTTAAAAAACTCTTCACCCTATCGGCGTTTAAAACTGGTGATGGATTACTGGTGTGCGTTATGGTTTTGGCCGATCAATCAGGCGGAATTGTTGCCGGACAGAAACCAATATTTTTTTGATCTTAACTGGCTGTTAATGGGCGGCACGTTGGAGCCGATTACCGAATTTGGACAATCGGGGGACTTGTTCCCCGATACCCTGCCGCAACAACTGAGCATCGATTTTAATGATCGTTTTGGACAGTTGGATATTGAGAAGATTATTAAAGAACATCCTCGCTTAAAGATGGCTAATCAAATAGCCGAACAACAGCACTTTTTTCACTGGGAGCTGGAGTTTGTCGATATCTTTGCTAACAACGGTGGCTTTGATTTGATCCTGGGTAATCCACCCTGGCTGAAAGTTCAATGGCAAGAAGCGGGCATCATGGGTGACGCCAATCCGTTGTTTGTGTTGCGCAATTTTTCCGCCAGCCAGATGAATACACTCAGAGAACAGAGCTTTGCCGACTATCCAAAACTCAAAGTCGATTATTTTGCCGAATTTGAACAGGCTGAAGGTACGCAGAATTTTCTAAATGCGCAGGTGAACTACCCGTTGTTAAAAGGAGTACAAACCAATTTGTATAAATGCTTTTTGCCGCAGGCATGGATGGCGAGCAGTCCAAAAGGCGTGGCGGGGTTTTTACATCCTGAAGGGATTTATGATGACCCAAAAGGAGGTTTGTTTCGAGCGGCTATTTATCCACGATTACGGGCGCATTTTCAATTTCAGAATGAAGTCAGTTTATTTGCCGAAGTTGATCATCACGCTAAATTTAGTATTAATATTTATGCAGCAAACGTCACTGGATATTTTCAACATCTAGCCAATTTATTTATTCCGCAGACTATTAATCAATGTTTTGAACATGAAGGCTTTGGTGCTGTACCTGGCATCAAAACCGATGAGGGTAAATGGAATACTGCCGGACATAAAAGCCGAATCATTGCGGTGGATATAACTACCTTGGCTTTGTTCGCCAAACTCTACGATGCTGATGGTACGCCCGCCTTACAAGCACGTTTACCGGCGTTGCATTCCGAGCAATTGCTTCATGTGCTGGAAAAATTTGCTAAGCAACCCCAACGCTTGGGCGATTTACAGGATGAGTACTATTCAACAGTTATGTTTGATGAAACTCAAGCGCAACGAGATGGTACGATCAAACGCCAACCTCAATTTGTCGAATCGGCAGATCAATGGATACTTTCTGGCCCACATTTTTTTGTTGGTACACCGTTTTATAAAACGCCTCGTAAAGTAAGCACATTGAATGCTGATTATGATGTTTTAGACCTTACCGGATTGACAGATGATTACTTGCCTCGCAGTAATTACCTGCCAGACTCAGACTTGGTGGAGTTTCAAAATCGAATTCCGCAAGTGTCTTGGATAGAACAAGGGGAGGTTGAGGCGAAACCTGTTACAAAATATTATCGTTTAATTCATCGTAAACGATTAAGTCAGTCAGGTGAACGAACTGCAATTCCCATTATTGGTATTCCAAATATTTCCCATATAAATACGATTGTTGGTACTGCATTCAGAAGGATCGAAATAATGAGGGTTGTTTCTGTTTTAACGCATTCAATATGTTTTGATTATTTTGTTAGATCTATGGGGATTTCTGACCTTACAACTGGAAACATGCAACTTATTCCTGTGTTAGAAGATTCGAAAAAAACACAGATGGCATTTATGCGGATTTTATTTCTTAATTGCTTAACTATTCACTATACCGACTTCTGGCAACCTTGCTATCAAGCAACTTTCAATCAAGACCATTGGGCAAAATCCGACCCGCGCCTGCCCAACGACTATTTCCTAAAGCTTACTCCCAACTGGCAACGCAACTGCGCCTTACGCACCGACTATAACCGCCGTCAAGCCTTGGTTGAAATCGACGTATTGGCGACAATGGCCTTGGGGCTGACTCTGGAAGAACTGCAAACCATCTACCGCGTGCAATTTCCAGTGATGCGCCAATACGAACAGGACACCTGGTTCGACAGAGCCGGACGCATCGTGTTCACCATCTCCAAAGGCCTGGTCGGAGTTGGTCTGCCGCGTAAAGCCAATAGAAACGACACGCCTTGCCAAATAAAAATCCCGCCACCAGACATCAAAAACCGCTGGCTGGACTGGTGCGCCGAACAGGTCAGTCCCAAAAACGGTCAATTCGTCATCGACACCAGCGCGTGGGCTTCCGAAATCACCACTCTCGGTTGGGAAGACATCCAATCCCTGGATTGCGCCATCGTCGAACGCACCATTCAAGATGACACCGTCCCCAACGGCCCGACAAAACGCCTGATTCAATACGTCGCCCCGTTCGATCTGTGTAGCCGAGAGCAAGACTACCAAGCCGTCTGGCAGTATTTTGAACAACATTTAAAGGAGGTGTAACATGCCTATCATTAGTCGCTTTCTTGGCATCATTATCACCATGTATTGGGAAGATCATGCTCCACCCCATTATCATGCAAAATATGGCGAGTATGAAATAACCGTTGATATTAAAAGTGGCATCGTTGAGGGGAAATTCCCTAAAAGAGCGTTAAAACACGTTTTGGAATGGTCTGATCTTCATCAAGACGAATTGTTAAATGATTGGGAGCTATGCCAAAAAAACCAAATGCCGGCACCTATTGAGCCCTTGGAGTAATTGCTATGTTTTTACATGTTACTGAAGCCCGTTATCTGGATGCTTACCGTATTGAAGTCGCTTTTAATAATGGTAAAAAAGGCATCGCCGATTTAGCCGATGCACTGAAAGGCCCTGTGTTTGAATCGTTAAAAAACACCCAAGCCTTTGCCCGTTTTAAAGTCGATACCGAATTAGAAACCATTGCTTGGGAAAATGGCGCTGATTTGGCACCCGAATATATTTACTACCAAGCTTTTAAAAACGAAACAGATTTACAAATGCAATTTAAAGACTGGGGTTACGTTAAATGAATGGTGATTATGTAGCGTTAATTATACCCAATACCGCATTTTATATTTCATTGTTCGCATGAAATTATATTAAAAGGAGGCATTAAATGATTGCAGGATCAAGACAACTACCCGTACAGCATATTACCGTCAGAGTACCTTGGCATGATAATGGATGGAAAGGCACTTTTTGTAATAAACCTTGTGTTAATACCAGTTGTACCGTCTTACCGAGAATTGCAACAGGTCGTAATGATGCGCATGAAGCTGAGATGGCAGGCCACTCAATTGAGAATTTAGATCAGAATGACTATCCTCCGTGTGTTGATGAACATGTCACTATGATGGCGAGCTTTAGTCAGGTTTTAAATAAAAACCACCCGTATTCGCTGTCAGCTCCTGATACTCAGGGTCATTTTGAAATTACACCTCATACGATACGGCCATATTCTGTGTCCGCAATTCCTTTTCGCTGGATGCTTAAAGAAAATGCGGATACGCGTAGAGAAGAATTACAGCTTGATTATGCTCCTGATCGCGAACCTAAACTGAGTTGGAAGGATGCTTGGATTCAGGAAGGGAAAAATCAACGTGTGATGCTGGATAGTTTTTTTAGCGCAGTAAAACCGCAAGAAAGTTTAGTCTTTTTTTATGCGAAACGAACACCTTTAACTGAAGATCCCAGACGAGTTATTGTTGGCGTTGGTCGTGTTAACTCTGTAGACGAACCCACTGAATATCGCTATAAAAAGGATAAGCCTGTTAATGCCATTAGTGGGTTTTTATGGGAACGTGGTATCAATCATTCCATTCGAGAAAAGGGTAAGGAAGGCTTTTTATTGCCTTATCAGCAGTTGCTTGAGTTAGCTGAAGCTGATGTAGGTATTGATCTGGAGGCTTGTACTGCTTTTTCGCCAGATGAATATTTTGAAAAGTATTCTTATGGTTCGGAGCTATTGCCTCAGGATGGAGCTATCACGCCATAGACACAAAAGATAACTTTGAATTTGAACGGCAGATTGAATTCAGTCGCTCAAATTCATTGCTTGACAGGGGACGTAAAAGGTAATAAATATATGTCTCATGACGCGATCCTCAAACACCGAAAAAATCCATCGACTGAATGCCGCATTCAACCGCTGCGAGACAGGAGTCGAGTAGTCCCCAGAAGCGATAGTGCATGTGTTTTC
>JBAXXH010000167.1:0-7799 GCA_037127995.1 Methylococcaceae bacterium
AGCACCTTTTCAGAAAAAGATCAGCACTATTATCAATACCAAGCCCGGCAAGAATTAGGTAGTTGCATAGCGTATACAGTATACAGGCGTTATTTAGAGCGCTTGGTGGTATTAAATACAAAACCGGAAACGACTTTGCGATTATCAAATTTAATCACCAAGTCTTCGGCGCTGTGGTCACTAAACAGGCTGTATTCATAGTTACCATAGGTCCATGTTTTCTTGCCATCTTCTATACCGGTTCTCCAGGGAGTGCCGAAGGTTGTATAAATATCGTTCTGGGTAGTTTTCCCGATATTAATGGTCGATATTTGACCGGCTGGAAATTCATGGCCTACCGTTGCACAGCCTGAAGTTAACAGGAGCATGGATGCCGACAGGCACAGACCGGTTGTGCGCAGTAACTTAACCGGGTATTGGGTACAAAACAGTGCAGTTTTCATTGATTGGGTACTCTATATTAGTAAGGCGTTTGGCTTGCCTGGATTTTTCAGTGCATTGTATCTTGTATCCAATACGACTAGGGTGTATTTGCTGCCAGCTTGGAGTGGTTCTGTGCAATCAGCAGATAGACCGCAGGGACTACAAATAGTGTAAACAAGGTACCGATGGCTATGCCGGTGGCTATAACCAGACCTATGTTAAAACGCGACACGGCACCCGCACCGGTAGCGAAAATAAGCGGCAATACACCCAGCACCATGGCGGCGGTCGTCATTAAAATGGGGCGTAACCGGATACCGGCAGCCGTCTCTATCGCTTCACGTTTAGACATGCCTTCTTTTTGCTTGATATTGGCAAATTCGACAATCAGGATGCCATGTTTACTGATTAATCCCATCAAAGTAACCAAGCCGACTTCGGTATAGATGTTAAGTGTTGCGCCGCCGATACCCAAGGCAATAAATATAAGCGCCCCGGCGATGGACATGGGAACGGAGACCAAAATAATCAGCGGGTCTCGGAAGCTTTCAAATTGCGCTGATAACGCCAGAAAAATAATGATTAAAGCAAAGCCAAAAGTAAAAATAAAGCCGCTGGATTCATTAACCAGTTGGCGTGACTGCCCCCCGTAGTCTATTGAGTAGCCCGGTGGTAATACTTTTGCGGCGATTTCTTTTAATGAGTTAATTGAATCTCCCAGCGTAACGCCCGGAAAAGGCACGCCGGAAACAATCGCAGCGTTTAATTGCTGAAAGTGATTCAATGATTGCGGTACCGTTTTGGTGCTGATGGTCGCAATCGTGGATAGGGGAATGGAAGCGCCGTTAGCCGCACGAATATAGTAGTTAAGTAACTGGTCCGCATTAAGCCGCGAGGTTTGCTGGATCTGGGGAATAACTTTATACGATCTTCCGGTCATACTAAAATAGTTAACATAACCACCGCCCAGAATGGACGCCAGAGACGAGCCGACATCCTGCATGCTAAGTCCCAGCAGCGCGGTTTTATTGCGGTCAATTTCTACTTGTGACTGCGGTTTATCGACTTTTAGATCCGTGTCGAGAAAGATAAACATGCCGCTTTTTTGCGCTTCCTGCATAAATTGCTGGGTTACGGTGTTTAATTGGTCAAACGATTCAGTCGTTCCGATTACAAATTGCATGGGCAAACCGCTACTGCCTGGCAGTGGCGGTGGTTGGAAGGCGGCGACACGAACACCGGCAATTTCATTCATTTCTTTCTGAATGATCGGTTGCAGTTCAGTGGCCGTTTGTGTCCGCTCATTCCAGGGCTTGAGAACGGTACCTGCGATGGATTGACCGGGCACATTCAGCTGAAAAACGTGATCGGTTTCCGTGTGGGTAATAAATTTTTTAAAAACCTGCTCAGCATAAACCAGGCGTTGTTGAAGCGTGGCATCCGGCGCTGATGTTGACATGGTGATAATGACGCCTTGATCTTCCTGCGGCGCGAGTTCTCTATTGGAGCTGGTATAAAGAAAATAAATGCTGGCAAGTATGATGACTGCAAAGGTAGAGGTCACGGGTAAATAGTTAAGTGATCCGTGCAATGTGCGCGAATAAACACGTTGTATCGCAAAAACCTGGCGGTCAATAAAGTCGACGATACGCTCTTCCCAACCGTTGCGGTTGTGGGTATGAGATTTAAGCAAACGGGAACACATCATCGGCGACAAAGTCAGTGCCACAATGGCAGAAACGGTTACCGCAGCGACCACTGTAAAAGCAAATTCCGAGAACAAGGCACCAGTCAGTCCGCCTTGAAAGCCGACGGGGACATAAACGGCGATTAACACGATGGTCATGGCGATAATGGGGCCGGTCAGTTCCCGCGCTGCCAGCAGTGAAGCTGGAATGGGTTGCATGCCGTCTTCGATATGTCGGTTGACGTTTTCGACGACAATGATAGCATCATCAACGACCAGACCAATGGCGAGAACCAAGGCCAGCAGTGTTAATAAATTAATGGAAAAACCCAGCATCAACATGATGGTAAAGGTGCCGATCAGGGACAGTGGTATCGCTATAACAGGTATCAGCACTGAACGTGGTGAACCCAAAAAGGCGAACACAACCAGGGTCACAATCACTAACGCTTCGAGAAGGGTATGGATGACTTCATCGATAGAGCTATCAACAAATTTTGTTGAGTCGTAAACGATTTTGGCACTGATGCCTTCCGGCAGTTGAGCTTGAATATCAGGGAAAACTTCACGCACCCGTTCGATAACTTCAAGCAGATTGGCGCTTGAGGCCACCTGCAACCCAACATAAACGGCCTTGTTGCCATCGAAGGAAACGCTGGCTTCGTAATCATCAGCGCCCAACGAGACATTGGCGACATCTTTTAAGCGAATAATCGCGCCGTCTTTTTGCTTGATGATTAACTGCTCAAATTCTGCGACGGAATGCAGGCTGGTTGATGCCGTCAGGTTGACTTGCACCATTTGACCTTTGGTGGTGCCTAAGCCTGCGATAAAATTGTTTTGGGTCAATGCGGCACTGATGTCGGAGGCGGTGAGTCTGTAGGCCGCCAGTTTGTTGGGGTCTAACCAGGCACGCAGGGAAAAGTTTTTACCACCCAGTAACTCGGCAGTCTGGATGCCTTCGACGGCCTGTAACCGGGGCTGTACCGAACGGATCAAATAATCGGTGATGTTGTTGGCAGGCAAGGTTTCGCTGGAAAAGCCGATATACATGGCATCAATCGTTTCACCGATTTTTACGCTCAAAACCGGCGTTTGCGATTCTGGCGGTAATTGATTGAGTACGGCATTCACCTTGGCATTGATTTCTGTCAAGGCCTTGTTGGGATCATAATTGAGCCGCAGATTGGCGGTTATCGTACTGACACTGTTTTGGCTGGTCGACGTTATGTAGTCGATGCCGTTTGCCTGCGCGATGTTGTTTTCCAAAGGCGTGGTGATAAAGCCCGCGATAATGTCCGGATCTGCACCGTAGTAAGCGGTAGAGACGGTGACTATGGCGTTCTCGGTTCGTGGATATTGCAATACGGGCAATTCACTGAGTGCCCGCAAACCCAATACCAACAGCATCATGCTGACTACCGTTGCCAGGATGGGCCGGCGGATAAAAATATCGGTAAAATTCATGGCTGATTATTGGTCTTTGGGTTGCGGAGTAGCGTCATTGCTGGGTTGAATTGAATTATCAACGATAACAGGTGAACCGTTGCGTAGTTTAATCTGCCCGGTAGTCACTATTGTTTCGCCTTCATTAACGCCGGTCAGGATGGCGATTTGGTCACCGCGAGTATCGCCGGTGGTCACAAAGCTTTGTTTGGCAACCAGCTTGGGTTTGCCTGTTTCGTCCTGGCCATTGGCATCTAGCCGATAGACGGTAGAACCGAAAGCGTTAAAGGTGATGGTTGTACGCGGCAGCGTGATATAGCGATGTGCCAGTCCGGTTGCAATAGTGACGGTGGCATACATGCCCGGCAGTAGTTTGTTGTCGGGGTTATTTAGCGTGGCTCTTACCTGAACATTACGGGTGTTGATATCAACTTTTGGATTGATTACGGTAATGTCGCCGGTAAAGGTTTGTGTGGGATAAGCGTCCGTTTTGAGGGTTACTTTTTGGCCTATTTTCAGTGATTCCAAGGCTTGCTGTGGCAGAAAAAAGTCTACAAATAAAGTGTCCAGAGCCTGTAAGGTGCTGATTTCGGTGCCGGCCTCAAGATATTGACCCACATCGACCAGTCGAATGCCCAAGCGACCGGTAAAGGGCGCAAGAATAAGCTTTTTGTTGACCAGTGCCTGTTGTTGGCTAACATTGGCAATAGCCACATCAAGGCTCGCTTTATCTATGTCCAGCGTTTGCTTGCTGATGGCATTGACGCTGAATTGTGCCTGATTACGATTGTAAGTGATTCGGGCCAGTTGTGCGCTAGCTTTTAGCGATTCCAGTTTGGCAATATCGTCATAGGCGCGTAGTTGTAACAAAGGGGTTCCGACTTTTACATTATCGCCCTGTTTGAAGTAGATTTTTTCTACAATCCCCGCTACCTCTGAGCTCATTTCGACACCTTGAACTGCTTGCAGGCTACCGACTGCTTCCAGTTTTGGCGACCATTCCAGAGTGTTGGCGGTAATGGTGGATACGGTTTGCAGCGGTACGCCTTGGGACGACATATATTCTTTGATCATGCGTCCCTTGAAGCTAATGAAACCAAAAATACCCCCAAGTATTAGGCCGACGACGATGAGCATAATGATCATACGTTTAATCATGGTTGGTTCCTGCCTGGATTTTGTTCAAACATAAGTTTTCAAAAAAAGTTAAAGGTTTAAGGTTCAAGGCTCAAGGCTCAAGGCTCAAGGTTCAAGGCAAAAAAAGCATTGGTACTTCTTTTGTCCCGGCTGTTGTGCCGCCAACATACCGGCAGATAAATTCGGACGGTTCCACCAGCCGCCGCCCAGCGCCTGAAACAAGGCGGCTGTGTCGGTATAGCGTCTGGTTTGCGCAACTATTTGGGTAATACGCGTTTGGTGGTAATTGCGCTCCGAAATCAGTAGCGGCAGATAACTGACCGCACCGATTTTATATTGCATTTGAGTCAGTTCCAAGGTATCGAACGCCGCCTTTACGGCAGCGTCTTGTGTCTTCAATCCGGTGGCGTCGAACTCCAGTGCGCTCATGGTATCGGCGACGTTTTGGAAGGCCAGTAATACCGTGCTCCGGTATTGAGCCGCCGCCTGTTCGTAAGCTGCCAGCGCCGCACGTCGTTGGTGGATAAGTCCGCCGCCATGAAAAACAGGCTGCAACAGATTGCCGCCAATGCTCCAGATGGCGCTGCCGGGAACAAATAAATCACCTATCCGGGTGGCGATGCTGCCGACATTGGCATTGATGGTAAAATCAGGAAACAGTTTGGCGGTAGCGACGCCGATTTGTGCGCTGGCAGTATGTAGCAGGGCTTCTTGTGCACGCACATCGGGGCGTTGTTGCACCAGTTTGGAGGGCAAGCTGAGAGGCAATTCCTCGGGCAGATGCAGATCGGAGAGATTGAATTGAGCGGACAGTTCAGTACTGGGCAGTTCGCCGGTTAACACCGTCAAACGATGGCGGTTTTGAGCCAGTTGTCGCTCTAACGGCGGCAAGTTGGTTCGCGTCTGTTCCAGTGTGGTTTGCTGTAACAAGACATCGACTTTTGATGCTCCCCCCAATTCGAATTGTTGCTTGACCAGTTCAAGTCCCTTGGTTTGAGCGATGATGATTTCCTGCGTCGCACTAATCTGGGCTCTTAAAGAGGCTTCTTGTATAGCGGTTGTGACGACGTTTGACGCCAGTGTCAGGAAAGTTCCCTCAAGTTGGTAGCGCTTATAGTCTGCTTGGGCTTCGAAGCCTTCGATCTGCCTTCGAATGGCACCGAAAGCATCCAGCGTGTAGGCAACCTGAACCGATGCTGTTGAGAGATTGTAAGCAGGTGCATCAAAACCAGGAATACCAAATTGTGCGCCGGAAATTTTTTGACTTTTGTTTGAGAATCCTGCATCCAGTGCAGGGAATAAGGAGCTCTGCTGAACAGAAGCCTTTTCCCGGGCTTCAATTAATGCAGATGAAGCGGCCTGTAAATCAGGATTATGCTTCATTGCCTGTTCAATGAGTTTGGTTAAGGGCGGGGAACGGAATAAAGTCCACCATTGTCCCTGAATATCTTTTCCGAGTGCCAAAGATTGCGCCGCACCTGACTCTGACGAGCTTGTGGTTATGCGGTCTGACGGTTTGTCAGTCGTGTAGCTTTTGGTGTCGGGGCTTGGGGGGCTGGTAAAATCAGGCCCCAGCATGCAACCGGAAATTAATAGCGGTATTGCCGCAATTGAAAGGGGTGTTGTCCGGAGGTTGAATTTGTTTATTAAATAAGTGAAGGGTGAAAGACTGACTATTTTTTTCATGCCGTCTTTGCCTTGAAACTGTTTAATAATAAGGTGGTGATATGTGCGGCAATAACTTCAGGCATTTCGTGTTCTGGTTTCCAGCCGGGAAAATATTTGAGTAAGGGCTGATACTCAATATAATACTTGGCCAACCCTATGACAGAGGTTGCCAGCAGGTGAGCATCTTGTTCAGGTGCCAACTCTGTCGCCAGTTGCATTAATAAACAAAACTGGCTGGTAAAAACACCTTGTGCCAGTAGCTGCATTCTTTCTGGCTCGGCTTCCAACATTTCACGTTGCATCAGACGATGGAAATCCAGGTCTTCAAGCATCACATCAATAAATGAGCGAATAAACCGGGCCAATTTTTCTTCAGCGGAGCAGTCGGATTTCCACACTTGGTCAAAAACCTGTGCTTTGTCTGAAAATGCAAAGTGAACCGCTTCGAGATACAGCGTGTTTTTATCGGGAAAATGATGGTAAATTGCTGCAACGCTTAAATCAACCGCCACAGCCAACTGCCTCATGGATAAACCCGAATAGCCTTTTTGCGCGAACAAAACAATCGCTGTACTTAAAATTTTTTCTTTTGAGCTCAAAGTAAATACCTAACAAACGTTCAGTAGGGTTATGGTATCGGAGAAATCAGCCATTGGCAATTTTTTAATTCACCACGAAGATATGAAGGACATGAAGTTTTTTTTCTTGGTGTCCTTCGTGGTGATAATCTTTTAAAAATGATGCCGGGTAATTAGTGATTTCGGCCGTCAGCGCCACAAAATTTTATGAATGCATCCTGATAGATTACAATGTCGGGCATTATCCTATTACCGGACTGATAACAGGCTGATACACTGTTTTTATCAAACCCGCTTCGGGTTAAGTTGAATTAAACTATATTTAAGTAAATGAAAAAATTAAGATGTGCTGTTATCGGAACCGGTTATTTAGGTAAATTTCATGCTGAAAAATACGCCTCCTTGCCTGATTGTGAATTGGTGGCTGTGGTTGATATTAACGAAGATGCCGCAAAAGCGGTAGCGGACAAGCATGGCGCAAAAGCCTTAACAGATTATCAAGCCTTGCTGGGTGACGTTGATGCCGTCAGTATTGTTGTGCCGACTACCTTGCATCACACGGTTTCAAAAGATTTTCTTAATGCCGGAGTTCATGTTCTGGTTGAAAAGCCGATTACGGTGACGGTTGCCGAGGCGGATGAATTAATAGCCATTGCCAAGGCGAATTGTTTGATTTTACAGGTGGGACATTTGGAGCGTTTTAATCCGGCCGTGTTGGGTTTGGATAAAGATGAAAAACCCTTGTTTATTGAATCGCATCGTTTATCGCCGTTTAATCCCCGCGCAAATGATGTAAGTGTTGTGCTGGATCTCATGATTCACGATATTGATATTATTTTGGCTTTGGTCGATTCAGAAGT
>JBAXXH010000168.1:0-7779 GCA_037127995.1 Methylococcaceae bacterium
TGGTTAGAGCACCACCTTGACATGGTGGGGGTCGTTGGTTCGAGTCCAATCGCGCCTACCAGACATTAAAGCACTGCAATTGCGGTGCTTTTTTTATTGTAGCAACTAAAGAAATTATAAAGATGCCCGTAATTACACTTCCTGATGGTTCTAGTCGTGAGTTTGACCACGCTGTTACAGTGATGGATGTTGCTAAATCCATAGGATCAGGATTAGCCAAGGCAACTTTGGCAGGACGGGTTAATGAGGTTCTGGTTGATGCCAGCACCTTAATCGATCAAGATGCTGCCTTACAGATCATAACCGCAAAAGATGAAGCCGGTGTTGACGTGATTCGTCATTCAACCGCACATCTATTGGCGCAGGCTGTTAAACAGTTATTTCCCGATGCACAAGTGACTATTGGTCCGGTTATCGAAAATGGCTTTTTTTATGATTTTGCTTACCAAAGACCGTTTACACCGGATGATCTGACGGCGATTGAGGCAAAAATGCAGCAGTTGGTCACTGAAGATCATGCGATAAGCCGCACAGTATTAAGCAGGGATGAAGCAGTAAAGTTTTTCAAGGAACTGGGCGAAAGTTATAAAGCAGAGCTTATCGAATCCATACCGGCGGATCAGGATTTATCCCTTTATCAGCAAGGCGGATTTACTGATCTTTGTCGTGGTCCACATGTGCCCAGTACCGGCAAATTAAGCAGCTTTAAATTGATGAAGATCGCTGGCGCTTATTGGCGTGGCAACTCTGACAATGAAATGTTGCAGCGTATATACGGCACAGCATGGGGCGATAAAAAAGAATTACAAGCTTACTTGCATCGTTTGGAAGAAGCTGAAAAGCGCGATCACCGTAAGTTGGCCAAGACACTGGATTTTTTTCATACCCAGGAAGAAGCGCCGGGCATGGTATTTTGGCACGAGAAAGGCTGGGTTATTTATCAACAAATCGAACAGTTTATCCGTGAAAAGTTACGGGTAAATGGTTATGCTGAAGTTAAAACGCCACAACTTGTAGATAAATCGCTTTGGGAAAAATCAGGTCATTGGGATAAATTTGGTTCCATGATTTTTACAACGCATTCGGAAAATCGTGATTACGCGATTAAGCCAATGAATTGTCCCTGCCATGTTCAAATTTATAATCAGGGCATTAAAAGTTATCGCGATTTGCCAATTCGCATCGCAGAATTTGGTTCTTGTCACCGTAACGAGCCATCAGGTACGCTACATGGCTTGATGAGAGTCAGAAATTTTGTACAGGATGATGCGCATATCTTTTGTACGGAAAGTCAAATTCAGGATGAAGTATCGACTTTTATTGATATGCTGTTCTCGGTTTATAAAGACTTTGGCTTTGAAGAGGTCATTATGAAATTATCAACACGTCCTGAAAACCGGGTGGGTGATGATGCGGTCTGGGATAAAGCCGAGAATGCACTGGAACTGGCGCTTAATAACAAAGGCTTAAAATGGGATTTACAGCCGGGTGAGGGTGCCTTTTATGGCCCCAAGATTGAATTTTCGTTAAAAGATTGTATTGGTCGCGTCTGGCAATGCGGCACGATCCAGGTCGATTTTTCCATGCCGGGGCGCTTGGGCGCAACCTATATTGCCGAAGACGGTTCAAAACAAGTCCCTGTTATGCTCCATAGAGCCATACTCGGTTCACTGGAACGGTTTATCGGAATTTTAATCGAGCAATACGCCGGAACCTTCCCTGTTTGGCTGGCTCCTGTCCAAGTTGTCGTAATGGATATTGCTGAACGCCATGCTGAATATGCGTCTCAAATAATGAGATATTTAGAGCAAGAAGGCGTTAGAATAAAAATAGACTTGAGAAATGAGAAGATCGGGTTTAAAATCCGTGATCATTCAATGCAACGGGTACCGTATCTTGTAATTATTGGTGATAAAGAACTACAAGATCAAAATATTACGGTACGTACGCAAAAAGGTGAAGATTTAGGTAGTCTGTCAATCAGTGAATTTGCCGAACGGTTAAAGCAAGAGATTGCGGACAGAAAATAATAGTATATTTGGAGGATTAGGGTATCGCTGCTAAAAAAGATGAAACGCGCCTGAACGACGCAATCACTGCAAGACGAGTGAGGGTGACAGGTGCTGAGGGTGAAGCATTAGGTATTATCTCGCTGGATGAGGCCAAACAGATTGCTTATGCGGCAGACTTGGATTTAGTAGAAATATCGCCAAACGCGGATCCACCCGTTTGCAAGATAATGAACTACGGCAAATACCAGTTTGAACTTAATAAAAAACTGCAAATTGCCAAAAAGAAACAAAAGCAAATCCAGGTCAAAGAAATTAAATTCAGACCCGGTACCGACGAAGGTGATTACCAGGTTAAATTAAGAAGTTTGGTTAAATTTCTTAATGACGGTGATAAAACCAAAGTCACAGTACGTTACCGTGGGCGTGAAATGGCGCATCGGGAAATCGGTATGGACTTGTTAAAACGTATCGAAAAAGATTTGGAAGAAATAGCCGTCGTTGAACAGTTTCCGAAAATGGAAGGTCGTCAAATGATTATGGTTATGTCACCCAAAAAGAAAAAATAAACTGCCCTTAAAAGGCGGCATTACCTGCACTTTGTATCTATTTAGATAATAAATTCTCAATCGATACCTTGTGAGTAATGACAAAAACGGGTGAAACGTTGCCTTGCAACGTTTCACCCGCAGGTAGCACAGGATAAGCTGCTTAAAGGCATCTTTTATGATGCCGGTAATTCTTCAGGGCCATGCATTTTGCCTTGCTGGGTTATGTCTCAGGGATTTTTATTTTTATATTATTGGAGCAAACAAATGCCAAAGATAAAAACTAACCGTGGTGCTGCCAAGCGTTTTAGACGCACAGGCAACGGCGGTTTTAAATGTGGACAGTCACATCGTCGTCATATTTTAACGAAGAAATCGACCAAGAGAAAAAGACAGTTACGCTCACCCGCAACTATTCATCCATCAGATGTGCGCATGGCTGCACGTATGATGCCTTACAGTTAATAGAGGAGAATAGGAATGCCTAGAGTTAAACGCGGTGTAACAGCCAGAGCAAGACACAAGAAAGTTTTAAAGCAAGCGAAAGGTTACTACGGTGCCCGTAGTCGGGTTTATCGTGTTGCCAAACAAGCGGTAATCAAAGCGGGTCAATATGCGTACCGCGATCGCAAACAAAGAAAACGTCAATTCCGCGCCTTGTGGATCGTCCGTATTAATGCTGCTGCACGTATGTACGGAATATCTTACAGTCGCTTGATCAATGGCTTAACAAAAGCCAATGTTGGTATAGATCGTAAGGTTCTGGCTGACATCGCAGTACGTGACATTGAATCATTTGGCAAAATAGCGGAAATTGCCAAAGCCAATCAAAGTCAGCCTTAAGAAAGACGCAGTCTGTCTTTACTGAGGCATCTTATGATGCTACCCGTTTCTTGTTAAGAGACGGGTAGTTCAGGATTTTTATCCTGAAAACCCTATTTTAAAAATTTTCCCACCTATAAAGCGAGCAGTGCAGTGTCGGCTATCCTTGAAGAGATTCTCGCGCAGGCATTACAAGAGCTTGCGGCAGTTCATGACCTTAACGAACTCGATAAAGTTCGTGTTCAATACCTTGGCAAAAAGGGTTTGTTTACCCTCCAAATGAAAGAACTTGGCAGTCTTGATCCCGATCAACGGCGATCTGCCGGCCAAATAATCAATCAAGCCAAAGATCAATTTCAGCAACAACTGGAAGCCTGTAAAGCACAGTTGGAAGATATCGCATTATCTCAACGATTAGCCAGTGAACGTATTGACGTTAGCTTGCCGGGACGTGGCCAATCAGTGGCAGGATTGCATCCGGTCACCACCACTCTGCGCCGCATCACCAAAATATTTGCCAGTGTCGGCTTTAAAGTGGTAGAAGGGCCTGAAATCGAAGATGATTATCATAACTTTGAAGCACTTAATATTCCAGAATCTCATCCGGCCAGGGCAATGCATGATACGTTTTATTTTGACGCGCATACCGTTTTAAGAACGCATACCTCCCCCGTTCAAATTAGAACGATGGAATCTGAAAAGCCGCCATTAAAAGTTATTGCACCGGGTCGTGTTTACCGTTGTGATTCGGATATTACGCATACCCCCATGTTTCATCAGGTCGAAGGCTTTCTGGTCGATACCGATGTTAGTTTTGCCGACTTAAAAGGTGTGGTTTACGAATTTCTGCGTGCTTTTTTTGAAAAAGACATTCAGGTGCGTTTTAGACCCTCATACTTTCCCTTTACCGAACCTTCCGCAGAAGTTGATATTGAATGCGTTATGTGTGACGGCAAAGGCTGTCGCGTTTGTAGTCAGACCGGCTGGCTGGAAGTTATGGGCTGCGGGATGATTCATCCCGAAGTTTTTAAAGCGGTTAATATCGATAGTGAGCACTACAGTGGTTTTGCTTTTGGTATGGGCGTAGAGCGCCTCGCAATGTTGCGATATGGTATTAATGATTTACGGTTGTTTTTTGAAAATGATCTTAAGTTTTTAGAGCAATTTAATTAAGTTGCCGTTACACAGGAAAATTTGAATCATGCAAATTAGTGAAGCCTGGTTAAGATCGTATGTCAACCCGGAAATAAGTACAGAAATACTGGTTGAACAATTAACGATGGCAGGTCTGGAAATCGATTCTGTAACCCCTGCGGCTGCAAAATTTAGCGGTGTTGTCGTGGGTGAAGTTATATCCATGCACCAACATCCCGACGCCGATCGTCTGCGCGTTTGCCTGGTCGCTGTCGGTGAGGCAGAGCCTTTACAAATTGTTTGTGGCGCAAGTAATGTCAGGGTTGGCTTAAAAATCCCTGCGGCCTTGTGCGGCGCAGTTTTGCCCGGTGAGTTTAAAATAAAAAAATCAAAACTGCGGGGCGAAGAATCTTTTGGCATGTTGTGTTCAGAGAAAGAACTGGGACTGGCGACGGATGCCAACGGCTTAATGGAATTAGCGGATGACGCACCGGTAGGTGTTGATATTCGAGACTATTTGGCACTGAATGATGCCATTATAGAAGTTGATTTAACGCCCAACAGAGCGGATTGTTTGTGTGTTGAAGGCTTGGCGCGTGAAGTCGCGGTACTCAATAAAATGGACTGGTTACCTACCCAAGTCATCAACGCACCTATTAGCCATCAAGATGTTTTAACCGTATCGGTAGAAGCTACAGATGCCTGTCCCCGTTATTTGGGTCGCTTGATTAAAGAGTTTAATGCCAAAGCAGTGACACCTTTATGGATGCAGGAACGCTTGCGTCGTTCAGGCTTAAAAAGCTTGGGGCCTTTGGTTGATGTGACTAATTACGTCATGTTGGAGCTGGGACAGCCCTTACATGTCTTTGATGCGGAAAAGCTTGCGGGTGGTATCACCGTGCGCCGGGCTAACGCTGATGAAAGTGTGGCCTTATTAAATAATCAGGTTATTAAACTTGATAATGAAGCCCTGGTTATCGCCGATGATAAACAAGCCTTGGCGCTTGCCGGTATTATGGGTGGCAGTGATTCTGCCATTAATGATGAAACCCGCTCGGTATTTTTGGAATGTGCCTATTTTGCACCACACGCGATAGCGGGCAAAGCACGCCGCTTTGGTTTGCATACCGATTCATCCCATCGTTTTGAACGCGGTGTTGATGCAACGCTGCAAACAAGAGCGATTGAACGTGCGACACAATTGCTTGTTGACATTGCCGGTGGCGGTGCAGGTCCCATTACTGAAGTCACCACAACAGCCGCTTTGCCGCAACGCGAAGCCGTCTTGTTAAGACGTCTGCGCATAGACAAAACGCTGGGTATTGCGTTGGCTGATGAACACGTTATTGATATATTTCAGCGCTTGGGAATGGCTGTCCAAACACAAGCCAATGGCTGGCAAATCAGTCCGCCGGGTTTTCGTTTTGATATTGCTATTGAAGCCGATTTAATTGAAGAAATAGCGCGTATTTATGGTTATAACAACTTGCCCAGCAGCAGTTTGTTAATGCGCTCGGAATTAAGCACAGCAACCGAAACTGTGCTGGACATTGATCGCGTTAAAGATTTGCTGGTTGATCGGGGTTATCAAGAAGCCATTACTTACAGTTTTGTCGACGAAGATATTCAAAAAGCAGTCGCCCCGGAAACGGACGTTATCCGCTTAAAAAATCCGATTTCTTCGGAACTGGCGGTCATGCGCACTACCTTGTGGTGTGGCTTATTGAAAGCGGCTCTTTATAATACCAACCGACAACAAAATAGAGTCCGGTTATTTGAATCGGGTCTGTGTTTTAATAAAATAGACGGTGAAACGCAGCAACAAAAAATGCTGGCGGGTCTGGTTTTAGGTGACGCTTACAGCGAGCAATGGGGCGAGAAATCACGCAAAGTTGATTTTTTTGACATTAAAGCCGATATACAAGCGCTATTTTCTTTGACCGGTTGCGAAGTTCAGTATCTATCCGCTCAGCAATCAGCGTTGCATCCCGGACAAACTGCGGAAATTATCGCGGCGGATGGCAAAAAAACAGGCTGGCTGGGTATGTTGCATCCAAATCTGGAAAAGCAATTAGGGTTTGATACCCCGGTTTTTCTATTTGAACTGGATCAAAATTTAGTGCTTAATAAACAGATTCCGGTTTTTAAAGCGCTGTCAAAATACCCGTCAGTACGGCGTGATTTAGCCTTGATCGTTAAAGAAGATGTCACTGCAAGTGACATAATCAACTGCATTAAAAGCAGTGCAGAGACAGCCTTGCAAGAGGTAATTATCTTTGATATCTACCGTGGTAAAGGTGTCGAAGAGGGCAGTAAAAGTATTGCCTTAAGTTTAATTATGCAAGATGATACACAAACACTAACAGATTCTGAAATAGAAGCTATCGTTGGCAGACTGTTGACACTATTGAACAATGAAAAAAATGCAAAGCTGAGGGATTGATTTATGGCATTAACAAAAGCAGATTTTGCCGAAAGGCTGTTTGACGAGCTAGGCTTAAACAAGCGCGAAGCAAAAGAAATGGTAGAGCTTTTTTTTGAAGAAATAAAAAGTTCTTTGGAGCAAGGCAAGCAAGTAAAACTTTCCGGTTTTGGAAAATTTGAGCTACGTGATAAAACCAGTCGTCCGGGTAGAAACCCTAAAACCGGCGAGGAAATTCCTATCACTGCCAGACGTGTGGTAACATTTCGCTCAGGACAAAAACTTAAAGCCCGGGTAGAAGCTTATGTTGGAGCCGAGCAACAACAATGAACTCCCGATCATACCGGAAAAACGTTATTTCACCATAGGTGAAGTCAGTGAATTGTGTGGCGTTAAACCTCATGTGCTTCGCTATTGGGAGCAAGAATTTACTGACCTCAGTCCGGTAAAAAGACGGGGCAATCGTCGTTATTATCAGCGCCACGAAGTGCTGATGATACGACAAATAAGAGCGTTATTATATGAGCAAGGCTACACGATCAGTGGTGCAAGAGCCCATTTAATGAGTGACAATAGCAAAGAAGATGCAAACAGCTCAAAGCAATTAATACACCAAATGATTGCTGAGCTGGAAGATATTTTACAATTACTCAAATAGATTCTGACACGTAGCCGGTTTGTGTAGTATAATTCGCGCTTAGTTGTTAGGGGTTGTGTTCACAATCCTTTCAGTATTACACAATTATTTCAATGTCGGGGCGTAGCGCAGCTTGGTAGCGCACTTGTCTGGGGGACAAGGGGTCGAAGGTTCAAATCCTTTCGTCCCGACCAATTGAAACAATGA
>JBAXXH010000169.1:0-7703 GCA_037127995.1 Methylococcaceae bacterium
GAGTCATTTTTTTCAACAAATCGAAGCCGCATTGCTTCCTGCTGCAATTCCCTATGCACCTGAAGGTTACTTATCCCAAGGCAGTTGTACATGCTATTCGCCAAGTACCTCGCTGTTAAATTTGCTTTGTTGTTTCCGAAAATATAACAATTTTTCGATTTATGCCCAACTTTCCCATGCGAAGAACGCCAAATTATCGAGAAACAAAAATGGGTTGCTCAACCATGTCATTCTCAAAACTGGTTGCCGTTTGTTGTCTTTTAATATACCGACGCCTATACAAAGGGATTAATATAGGGCATAATGTCCGAAAATATTCCTAGATAAAGAAGCTATTATGTACTCGCTCCAACCGCTCGACTTACTGCGACAAGCTCGCGTTCGCTATAATCAGAATGAAATTGCCGTTCTTCTTGGCGTGGATGTCCGCACCGTCCGTCGCTGGGAAGTTCGTGACACTGAACCGCCACCTTATCTGGCTGATGCCATTCGTCAGCGCTTATTGCCTTTGGTTGATGCCGACTCAATAAACCAACACCCTTTTACTTTTATAGACTTGTTCGCAGGAATTGGCGGCATTCGGCTGGGCTTTGAAGCCCACGGTGGGCATTGCGTGTTTACCAGTGAATGGAATACGTTTTCCCAGAAAACTTATTTAGCCAATTTCCCCCACGATACTGATCATGTTTTTGTCGGGGACATTACCAGTATTGATGAAAATGACGTACCTAATCATGACCTATTACTGGCTGGCTTTCCTTGCCAACCGTTTAGTATTGCCGGTGTGTCCAAAAAAAATGCCTTGGGACGCCCGCATGGTTTTGAATGTGCGACCCAAGGCACACTGTTTTTTGATGTTGCCCGTATTATTGCCGCCAAACAGCCTAAAGCATTTATGTTGGAAAATGTTAAAAATCTGCTTTCTCACGACAAAGGCAATACCTTTAAAGTGATCCTGCAAACGCTACGGGATGAGCTAGGCTACGAGGTGCATTATAAAGTTATTGACGGGCAGCGCTTTGTACCGCAACATCGGGAACGCATTATTATTATGGGCTTTCGTGACAAGACAGATTTCTCATGGGATGATTTACAAATACCTGCCACCGGGCCGCGCCTGTCCAGCATATTACATCCACAGGATGGCAGCGAAACAACAGAAGAACCCTACACGACCGGAACGCAGGCCATTATTAACAGTAAATACACCTTAACCGCCAATTTATGGGCTTATCTTCAGGCTTATGCCGCCAAACATCGTGCGGCCGGCAATGGTTTCGGCTTTGGCTTGGTGAATGCAAATAGCGTAGCTCGTACCCTGTCGGCAAGATACCATAAGGACGGCTCTGAAATTCTGGTTTCGCAGGGTGAAAGTAAGCGCCCACGCAGGTTGACACCTCGGGAATGCGCTAGGCTTATGGGATTTCCTGATAGTTTTAAGATTCGAGTCTCTGATACACAAGCTTACCAACAATTTAGTCAGGCAGCGCTTGTTCCAATGATTACAGAAGTTGCAAAAATAATGACTCCGCATATTTTGACAAGGGTTTCAGCAAACGATAAACAGGAATCTAATGGCAACTAGAATAAACTGGTCTCGCGATCAATTGCTGATTGCTTTTAACTTATACTGCCAAATGCCGTTTGGGAAAATGCACTTTCGCAATCCAGAAATCATTAAATGTGCTGGTATTATTGGTAGAACGCCATCAGCATTAGCTATGAAATTAGTTAATATTGCCAGTCTTGACCCTGCCATAACGTCTACAGGGAAAAGCGGTTTAAAAGGCGCGTCATCCTCAGATAGAGCAATGTGGGAAGAAATGCAATCAGATTGGGATCGCTTCGCCAATGAGGTGCAAAAAGCAACAAGTGCATTTGAAATAGATGAATTGTCGATAGATGATAAAGATACTTCTGAGCTAAATGAATTCATTGATTACACCGGAAGTAACAAAACAGTCCAAACTACAACCCGCGTTGGTCAGAATCTTTTCCGGCGCTCGGTACTCAGTGCTTACGAATATAAGTGCTGCATTACTGGGTTAGCTATTTCAAAATTGTTGGTGGCTAGTCACATTATTCCGTGGCGAGTTGATACAGAAAATCGTCTAAATCCAAGCAATGGTCTTTGTTTATCGATGCTGCACGATAAAGCTTTTGATGTCGGCATATTAACGATATTGGAAGATATGACTATCAGCGTTTCACAAAAATGTACGGATGATACCGATCAATTTTTTAATTCTGCTCTGTTGGCTTATGATGGAAAACCTATTTTTTCACCAAAAAAATTTAAACCCCATGCTGAGTTTCTTGCTTACCACCGAGAACATGTTTTTGAGAAATAGAAAATAGTTATGAATATTCGATTTGAGTACCTCTATAGAGATGCTGGTAATTTTAAGAACTGGGCCGAGTTAGTTTTTTTCCAATCCTCACAATATCAATGTCAACCTTGTTAAAGCAATGGCCGAAAACGTGCTGATTGATCAAGCCTATTTTGTAGCAAGCAAAGCTAATGTCCCTGATTTACATTTTAAAGAATATAACGATCAACTTGATCATGGCTGGCATGAATTTCATGCAGTCGCACAAACCGAAGAAGCTACAAATGATCCGCTCGGACGAAATATTGAAGAATTTATCGAATCGCTTCAATTTGCTGCATCAGAATAAGAAAATAAATTGTATTTGCATCACCGTTTATCTATGACATAAGTGTTGTAGGAGAGGAATCCGATGAAATCAATCTCGATGAAATGCTACAAAAGTTTGGCGGTAAATTTCCAACAACCCGTATATTTTCAGAATATGCGCGATCGACGCTGAAAGACCTCAATCCGCAAGAAGATCAGGACTCGGTGTTAATGGCATGGATGGAGCGGGAAGAAATTCTGTTCCGTACCTTGGAACGTTATATGATTGCTGAGCGTTTATCAAAAGGCTTTGTAGGTAACGAAGAAAATATGGCTGTTGACGTAGACAGTTTTATCGCTTTTTCGCTTTCCGTGCAGAACCGGCGCAAAAGTCGTGTAGGTTAGGTCTTGGAAAATCATCTGGCACTGCTGTTTGCCGGCTGCGGTTTACGTTATTCCCGTACCGCTGTGACCGAAAATAAAACTAAACCGGATTTTCTATTTCCCGGAGTCGCCGAATATCGCAATCCGGATTTTAGCCCGCTTAACCTGACTATGCTGGGCGTAAAGTCCACATGCAAAGACCGTTGGCGGCAAGTATTGGCAGAAGCCAACCGCATCGAGTACAAACATCTGCTTACCTTTGAGGCGGCGATCAGTAGTAATCAAATCGATGAAATGCGCACAAAAAACCTGCAATTGGTCGTACCGCGCAGGCTTCATGACTCTTACACAGAAACCCAGCGTGCCTGGCTGATGGATGTATCCTCATTTATAACCTTGGTACAAGAACGACAGGACATGTGAAGGGTGAAATAAAATCACCCAAACCTGCTTGGCGACTATCGAAGAACATTGCGCGAGGTAGTGTTTCCGCTCTACATGTGTAAAAGCGTTTGGCAGACAATGGCTTTACCACTTTCTGGCGTTAACATCGCAGGTCAAATTAGTGACAGCGCAACCCGACAAATCGAAGTTTTTGTGTCGGTTTACGGTTAGCACTTAATCCGACCAACTTTGCTTTTATGTAACGATATCGGTGTGTTGTAGGGGCAATCCCTTGCGGTTGCCCTGCTAACATCGTGGCATTAAAGGGCAGGCGTAAAGCCTGCCCCTACAAAAAATGTCCCGCATCGTGGGGAAAAGCAAAGCCACGTTTGCCCAAAGGCTTTTTTGAAATATTTTATATGCCGGATTGGTGTCTTTTGCTTATCGTTGACATTGTAACCGCACGGGTTACAATCTGGTCATGATTAAAAGCATTACATATAAAGGTTTGGAGAAATTCTTTACCTTGGGTCATCAGGCCAGCATTCAGGTCATTCATGCCAAACGTCTGCGCATGATTCTTTCAGTGCTTAATGATGCCAAGGTAATGACTGACATTGATTCGCCCGCATTGCGAGTTCAGGCTTTAAAAGGTAATCGGGTGGGTTTTTGGGCCGTTACCGTTCAGGCCAATTGGCGAGTCATTTTTAAATTTGAAGATGGCGATGTTTATGTTGTCGATTATCTTGACTATCACTAACGAGGTATTTTTATGCGTATGTTTAATCCGCCCCATCCCGGTGAAATATTGGCTGAATTGTGGCTAGCTCCACTTAACCTGACTATTACCCAAACTGCCAAAAATCTGAATGTAACGCGAAAAACCGTGTCTGCCCTGGTTAATGGAAAAACGGGTGTTAGCCCTGAAATGGCTTTGCGCTTAGAGTTGGTCTTTGGAAAAAGTGCCGAATCTTGGCTGTCTGCCCAGGCCGCTTACGATCTATGGCAATTGGAGGCCAAGCGGGACAGCTTGGGTGTCCATAAGTTGGCGGCTTAGTTATTATTTACCCTATTTCGGGTAGGTGTGGTACCTGCTGGAAATGCGACGGCTATTGCTGGAGCTGGGCTTTACAGAAAAAACTCACCAGCGCGCCTTGTTGAAGGACAACGGCTTGGAAAAAAACCTGATAGATGGCATCGGTGCGGCATTCCATTTGGAAAGAGCCGACGGTATCAAGATACGTCTCGCCCATGAACCCGTTTTTCGTCGAACCAACGACCCGTCATTTGGCAAAATCTATTCTTGGACGACAGTACAAAAACCCGATATTTTTTTGGAGGCAACCTTTCCCGACAAGGAACGGGTGCAATGGATTTTTGACGCAAAATATCGCATTGCCGATGATGGAAAAGGCACGGACTACGCACCGGATGATGCCATTAACCAGATGCATCGCTACCGCGATGCGCTGATTTATATCAATCAAGCCAATGACGGTGAGCCGGAAAAAAGCCGCCCGATTTTGGATGCCTTTGTGTTGTACCCGGGCTGGTTTGATGAAGCCAATACCATTAATCCCTATCAAGATGCTATTGAAGCCGTGGGCATAGGCGGCTTTCCGTTATTGCCGGGACGAGACAATCAATGGTTACGGCATTTTCTGGTCGGTCGTTTTGGCGATAGAAATGTAACTTACCCCATACCGGAAGCAGATCAATATTTTTAGAAGAGTCTGCCCGTATCGGAACCATGGGTATGCAACTTGCCCAATATTCCGATTTAACGCTGGCCGCGTCGTTGGGTGGTAAGCGTGACAAGAAATACCTGCAACGTTTTAGCGATGGAAAAGCCGAGTGGTATCACATGCCTTTGGTTACCACTGAAAATAAATCCATCCCTCGACATGTCATCCGTGAAGTAAGGTACTGTGCCATTGCTATCCAAGATAACAAGTCGGGGAAAACCATCAAATATCTTTACGAAGTAAAATCTGTTCGATTGATTAAGCGTTGCAAAATGACTGTAGAACAGGCGGGGAAATTGGATCTCGGTAATGCCGAGGAATACTGGCTTTTTGAATTAGGCTATGCAAGACTTTTGTTACAAGCCTTGAGTATATCAGGGACAAGACCTTTCAGATTTCAACTGACCAATGCCAAGGAATTGCTGGTTGCCAAAAACTGGGATGATCTGCCGAAGCGTTATACAATGGTAATCTAACCAAGAATTAATGGATACATAATGGTTGACGTTGTCGATACTGCGACCCGAAGCCGCATGATGGCAGGTATCAAGGGAAAGAATACCCAGCCGGAACGATTGGTTCGCAGCCTGTTGCATCGCCTAGGTTTTCGGTTCCGGTTGAATGTCCGTGAATTGCCCGGAAAACCCGATATTGTGTTGCCACGTTACCACGCCGTTATATTTGTGAATGGCTGTTTTTGGCATGGCCATGACTGCGCCCGTTTTAAATGGCCAAAAACCCGAACAGACTTCTGGCGACATAAAATTGAAGGCAATCGCACCAATGACCAAAAAGTGACACAGGCATTGCTTGCGAGTGGATGGCGAGTGGGTATAGTGTGGGAATGTTCGCTAAAAGGAGTCGATAAGCCTGTTGAAGCGATTATTTATGAAATTACCCAATGGTTACGCAGTGACCAAGCGTTTAAGGTGATAGGGAGCTGAAATCAAGGCGTTTGGTAAGCTTGCTACAACGTTTCGCTGGTTCCCAGGCTCCAACTTGATAATCAGCAATAGGGTTTTATCGCTTAATGTCTAAATTCTACGAAATAGAACCAAACCTGGAAAACTACTGGTGCTCAATCATTCTGTTTGGGCGCAATGTTGCCTTGTATTGGTCGCTTTAGCCAAAGCACTCTATGATTTAAAAGATAGCGGTGATTCTGTTATTACGCTGGAACAATTGGATGTGCCGTTTTCCAGGCATATTGCCGAGCATTTAGTTGTGTGTGATAAACAGATTACCTCGGCAAGCAGTAAGTTTCTGGATGGCTGTCGGGATTTTAATGCCAAGCAAATCAATCAGGATGCCTTAATTGATTTAACCGTTCAGTTGGGTTTTAACCATGTGCTGGATGCCTTTCATAATGTCCATAATGTTGAAGTGCCGACCCGTTTTTTTCTGTATGAAAGAAAAACGAAAGGCGGCATTACTTTAACGGATAATTTTTATCGCTTGGGCGAGCAATACCAGTATGATAATTTGGCCGCAGAAACGGGATCTCGGTGGCGCTTGGTTGAAACCGCTTGGGAATTAAATTTACCCAAGCATTTAATTCAAGTGGATTACAAAGTAGAAACCCGCGAATTTTTTGCGGACAATAAATTGCGGCGTGTTGCTGTTACCGCTGCCAGTTCGTCTTTAAACGGTTACCAAAAAGGCCGGTGTTTTTATTGTTTCAGGGATATTTCCATTGATAATAATCACGCCGATTTTGCCGATGTGGATCATTTCTTTCCGCATGATTTATGCAAATGTGATGCCGAAAAACCGATTAACGGTGTGGCTAATCTGGTGTTGGCCTGTACCGGCTGCAATAGGGGCGTGAACGGAAAATTTGCTAACTTACCGGCGTTGCCATTGCTACAACGTCTGCATGAACGCAATGAATATTTAATCACCAGTCATCATCCGCTCAGGGAAACGTTAATGGTACAAACGGGGTGTTCTACCGGGAAACGCCAGCAGTTTTTGCAGGATGCTTATAATTGTTTAATCACTCATTACGGTTTCAATCAAAAATGGCAGCCACCACAACAAGGTATTGCCATTTTTTAAGGGGAAAATGAAGGCAGGTTATTAAAATTTTCTGATTGCCTGTCGCTGGTTCCCAAGCTCCAGTTTTACTGCCAATAAGTTAAGAAAAACGTCGTCATCTCGGCAGGGAGAGCAAAGCTAGGGTTGGCCGAGATCCAGGAACCATGGATGGTAATTGATAAACATATTCCTATGACCTGGTTTCCGGCAATCGCTGCCGGAATGACGGCTTAACTTAATGGCGGTGAAGCGCTAGCTTGGGAGCCAGAAAATTATGAAGGCTATGTATTTAATCCGGTAAAAGACTTAATGTTGCGCTTGCGTTCACAGTGACTGGTATTAAATCCGCAGGCATTTTTCAAGCCGATTTGATGTGCGTCTTTAGTAAGGGATATTGTTAATATTAACATCGCGTGCAAGAAGCAGAAGAAGCTAAAATAACCAGCCGCGCTTTATCAAAATATGCCCATAACGAAAGGCTTCATTTAAAAATAGCCAGTAATAATAATGAATC
>JBAXXH010000170.1:0-7643 GCA_037127995.1 Methylococcaceae bacterium
CCCGCTTTACCAAAGGTACTGTAATAACCTTCTTCGGTTAATTGGGTTTGATCCATTTTAGTCGGGGGTGCAACCCACAAACGCGTAGGCAGTTCACCTTTCTGTTTCTCAAGCAACTTGCCGGCAGCGCGGAAATGCCCAATGTTGGTCATACACGAACCCAAGAAAACCTCGTCAATCTTGGTTCCGGCGACAGCGGAAAGGGTTTTTATATCATCCGGATCATTAGGACACGCCAACAGCGGTTCCTTGATGTCACTCATGTTAATTTCGATGATTTCAAAGTATTCCGCATCAGCATCCGGTTCCAGTAACACCGGATTAGCCAGCCATTCCTCCATACTTTTAATACGATGCTCAAGGGTGCGAACATCGCCATAACCTTCAGCAATCATCCATTTTAACAGGGTAATATTGGAGTTTAGATATTCCCGTATCGGCGCTTCACTTAAACGAATCGTACAACCACCGGCCGAACGTTCCGCTGAAGCATCTGATAATTCAAATGCTTGCTCTACTTTTAAATTGGGCAAGCCTTCAATTTCCAAAATACGTCCGGAAAACACATTTTTCTTGCCGGTTTTATCAATCGTCAGCAAACCACGCTGTAGGGCAGCGTAGGGAATGGCATTAACCATATCACGCAGCGTAATACCCGGCTGCATTTCACCGGTAAAACGAACCAGTACCGATTCCGGCATATCCAGCGGCATAACCCCTGTCGCAGCTGCAAAAGCCACTAAACCTGATCCTGCGGGAAAAGAAATACCCAGTGGAAAGCGGGTGTGCGAATCACCGCCGGTGCCGACGGTATCAGGCAATAACATGCGGTTTAACCAAGAATGAATAATACCGTCGCCTGGACGCAAAGACACGCCGCCGCGATTCATTATAAAATCCGGCAGGGTATGCTGCATGACGACATCAACCGGTTTGGGGTAAGCAGCGGTATGACAGAAGGATTGCAACACCAGATCCGCTGAAAAACCTAAACAGGCCAAATCTTTCAATTCATCACGGGTCATGGGGCCGGTCGTATCTTGCGAGCCAACCGTGGTCATGTGGGGTTCACAGTAAGTATTGGGACGAACACCGGTAACGCCACAGGCTTTGCCCACGATTTTTTGCGCCAGGGTAAAACCTTTGCCGCTGTCTTTTTCATCAACCGGGCGCAGGAAAACCGTAGACGCCTCCAGACCCAAGGCTTTCCGCGCACGGTCAGTCAATCCCCGCCCGATAATTAACGGAATACGCCCACCGGCACGGACTTCATCAAGAATAACATCCGTTTTTAAGGCAAATGTGCAGATCATTTTATCGCTGTCATGGCGTTTAATAACGCCTTCATAGACATAAATATCAATAACATCACCCATCGCCAAGTGAGTCACATCACATTCAAACGGTAAGGCACCTGAATCTTCCATCGTATTAAAGAAGATAGGTGCAATTTTGCTGCCGATACAAACACCGCCGTCACGTTTATTGGGTATAAAGGGAATGTCATTACCGATAAACCATAATACGGAATTGGTCGCTGATTTGCGGGATGATCCTGTACCTACCACATCGCCTACATAAGCAACGGGAAAGCCTTTTGTTTGCAACTCTTCAATTTGAAGCTCTGCATTAGTAATGCCTTCTCTTGGCATTTTTAACATGGCTTTGGCATGTAATGGAATATCCGGTCTGGACCATGCATCCGGTGCGGGCGACAAATCGTCAGTATTGGTTTCACCGGTTACTTTAAAAACGGTCACCGTCAATTTTTCTGGCGGGCGTGGTTTGCTGGTAAACCATTCTGCATCTGCCCAGGATTGAATCACTTGTTTGGCAAAGTCATTACCGGCATCGGCTTTTTCCTGAACATCATGAAACGCATCAAATACCAATAAGGTATGAGACAAGCCTTTAACGGCAATGGGTGCCAGGGCAGGGTTGTCGAGTAACTCTATCAAGGGGGTAATGTTATAACCGCCCAACATGGTACCCAATAATTCTGTCGCATCAGCGGCGGTTAAAATAGGTGAACTAACTTCACCTTTGGCAATGGCGGCCAGAAAGCCCGCTTTAATATAAGCTGCTTCATCAACACCGGCAGGAACCCGATTAGCCAACAGATTAAGAATAAATTCTTCTTCGCCTTTGGGCGGATTTTTAAGCAAATCAACCAAAGCAGCCATTTGCCCGGCATCAAGCGGTTTAGGCACAACGCCTTCAGCGGCGCGTTCTTCAACATGTTTGCGGTATTGTTCTAGCATGACTAACTCCTTAGAGATTATTTAAAATGGGTAACTTGTAGGGTGAACAGGCTTTATTGAGCGCCCTAATCAACGATATAAAATCGAAAAAATGGCGATACATAGCCTTGTGCGCATTAAAAATGTTCTCTTTAATCGTTGTCTTCACACGTTCGATAGTTTTTGGGGGAAAATAAGTCTTACCATTAAGACCCGAAAATACTACTTAGCCCTTTAGTATAAGGACTTAAGGACTGCAATAGGGTATTAAAATCAAAAAACCGGTTACCATGATAGCAAAATAATCAAACCGTGTTAAAAAATGAATGCCATACCGGTTAATGCGATTAACAAAACAGGGTTTTCATACAAAATTGTCTTAACAGCAAACGGCTTATGGTTTTATAAAAAACAAATATGTCCGCGTAAAAACCACTTACCCGGACATTAAAACCCCATACAAAAAGCAATGCAAACCTTACCACACGTTTAAAAGCTAATATTTCTCCAAAATATCCGCTTTAAATTGCTTGGTAGTCCGTGTAAATCACTTGGTAACCTGCGCAAACTGTTTGGTAAGAGGTTACCAATGCTTAAATAATATAAAGCTAACACATTGAATAATCGATAAAATAAATTATTTTGGCAATATAAATACTCTGTGCTACCCATACTATCTGGCTGGCTGACGTATAATGATCTTATTTTATCCGACTGTTTTGATGCCTTCTTTCGATCTTGTTAAACAACTCACCCAACAATTGCCACTTTGTCTCAATCAGGACAGGCCTGTTTTTAAACGCCAGTTAGACCGGTTACGGAGTGAAAGTCAGAAAGGCAAAAATCCGCTAGAGCAAATCAATGCGCTGGCAAGTCGTATTGATAAATCGGTTGCCTCCAGAAACAAGCGTCTTGCCAGTATCCCGCCTTTAAATTTCCCCGATTTACCGGTTACCGGTAAAAAAGATGAAATCGCCAAGCTGATCAAGGAAAATCAGGTGGTGATTGTTTGCGGTGAAACGGGTTCCGGTAAAACCACGCAGTTGCCCAAGATTTGTTTGTCTATTGGTTTGGGTGCGGCGGGTTTTATTGGTCATACGCAGCCCCGACGGATTGCCGCGCGGACGGTGGCTGATCGTATTGCCGAAGAGCTTGGTGAATCGATTGGCAAGTCGGTGGGTTACAAAATCCGTTTTAATGATAAAACGCATTCTGAGTCATTGGTTAAATTAATGACTGACGGTATTTTACTGGCGGAGTCGCAAAATGATCCTTACTTAAGTCAATACGACACCATCATTATTGATGAGGCGCATGAGCGCAGTTTAAATATTGATTTTTTGTTGGGTTATTTAAAATGGTTGTTGCCAAAACGTCCCGATTTAAAGGTCATCATCACCTCGGCAACCATCGATCCGCAACGTTTCTCTGCCCATTTTAATAATGCCCCCATTATTGAAGTCTCAGGGCGGACTTATCCGGTTGATATGCGATATCGACCTATCGAACAGCGTGAAGAAGATGACGACCAATCCGCCAGGAGCGGATTGGCACGCACAGCGCCCGAAGGGGCAAGGGCAGGGACAGCCCTTGATGAAACCAGTGACGATCTGCAAAATGCGATACTGGATGCGGTTGATGAACTGTATCGGGATTTACGCGGCGACATACTGATTTTTCTCAGTGGTGAACGGGAAATCAGGGAAACTACTGATTCCTTAAAGAAACACCATCCCACGCAATATGAAATTTTGCCGCTGTATTCAAAACTCAGTGTCAGCGAACAGGAGCGGGTGTTTAAGCCCAAAGGCGGAAAAATACGCATCGTGCTGGCAACCAATGTGGCCGAAACCTCGTTAACGGTTCCAGGCATACGCGGTGTAATCGATACCGGTCATGCACGCATCAGCCGCTACAGCCATCGCAGTAAAATCCAGCGCTTGCCGATTGAGCGCATCTCGCAATCCAGCGCGAATCAAAGGGCAGGGCGGTGTGGTCGGGTTGCCGAAGGTATTTGTATCCGGCTGTATTCGCATGATGATTACCTGGCGAGACCGGAATTTACCGAGCCGGAAATTATGCGCACCAATTTGTCTGCGGTTATTTTGCAGATGACGGCGTTAAATCTGGGTGAAATTGAAGACTTCCCGTTTTTAGAGCCGCCTGAAGATAAAATGATTCGGGATGGCAAAAATGTCTTGCATGAAGTCAATGCTTTGGATACAGCGGGGAAGCTGACCGACATAGGCAAACAGTTAGCCAAGTTTCCGACCGATCCCAAGCTGGCCCGGATGCTGATTGCTGCGGCGCATGAGCATTGCTTGACCGAAGTCGCCATTATTGTATCCGCGTTAAGCGTACAGGATCCGCGTGAAAAACCGGCAGATAAAATGCAGCAAGCCGATGCCAAACATGTGGCGTTCCGTCACCCGGAATCTGATTTTTTAACGCTGTTAAACATTTGGAACACCTTTGAGGAACAGAAAAAGCATCTGTCCAACAGCAAATTACGCAAATACTGCACCGATAATTTTCTGTCGTATATCAGAATGCGGGAGTGGTTTGATATCCATGCGCAGATTATGCAGGTGGTAAAAGGTGATTTAAAAATGCACCCGAACACCGAGGATGCGGGCTATGAAAAAATCCATCGCGCCTTGTTGCCGGGCTTGTTATCTAACATCGGTTTTCGGCATGAATCCCACGAATATTTGGGCGCTCGTGGTTTAAAATTCTTTATTTTCCCCGGTTCCGGGCTGCACAAACTAAAACCCAAGTGGATCATGGCCGCAGAGCAAGTTGAAACCAGTAAGGTATATGCCCGCAATGTCGCCAGAATTGAACCGGAATGGATAGAGCAATGTGCGGCGCATTTGGTTAAGCATAACTATTATGACCCGCATTGGGAAAAGAAATCGGCCCGTTGCAGGGTGTCGGCAAGAACCTTGTTATATGGCTTAACTTTACAGGCAGGGCGTAAGATTCCTTATGATCATGTTGATCCAAAAGCGGCCCGAGAGATTTTTATCCGCTCGGCGCTGGTGGATCATGATTACCACAGCAACGCACCTTTCTACGTCGCCAATCAAAAATTGTTGGAAGAAGTGGGCATTATCCAGCATAAAGGCCGTCGGGTTGATTTGGTTGAAGATGAACAATGGCTTTATCAATTCTACAATAACAAACTGCCGCCCGAAGTTGTCAGTGGCGTTACTCTGGATACCTGGCGTAAAACCGTCGAGCGCACTGATCCCAAAATCCTGTTTTTAACGAAAGAGGATCTGACGCGGGAACAGGAAGAAGACTATGTCAATGAATGGGATTTTCCGGACAGCAAGAAAGTGGGTAACTTAACCATTGCCCTGCAATACCGGTTTGAGCCGGGTCATAATGAAGATGGTGTAACGGCAATCATTCCTGTGCATCAATTAAATCAGCTTTCTCAAGCGGCGTTTGATTGGTTGGTGCCCGGTTTATTAGAGGAAAAATGTGTTGCCTTGATTAAATCCCTGCCCAAGAATATTAGAAAACATTTTGTTCCCGTACCGCAAACCGTTAAACAGTGCCTGGAAATTGAACCTGATTTTAAAGGACTTGTGCAGGAATGGTTGGGCAATCGGCTACGAAAATTAACCGGTGAAGCCATCCCGCTTAATGCCTGGAGTTTGGATAGTTTAACGGATCATTTAAAGATGAATTTTAGAGTCATCGATGATCAGGATAACTTACTGGATTACGGTCGGGATTTAAAAAAATTACAGCTTAAGTATGCGGTTAAAGCTGAAAACAGTTTTGATCAGATAGCGACGGATGAATTAAGTTATACGGGGTGTATTCAGTGGGCCTTTGATGATCTGCCGGAGACTTGGCAGTTTATTCAGAAAGGGCAAACTTTCATTGGTTTTCCTGCCATTATTGATGAAGGTGATGCGGTTGGTGTGCGTATTTTTGACACGGAACAGAAAGCTGCGCTCCAGCACCAGTCGGGCTTGATGCGTTTGCTTCAGTTGCAATTACGTAAAGAATGCACTTATATTCTTAAAAATATGCCGCAGTCAGCGATGGCAGAGTTAACCTATAATCGTTTACCCAAACATCCGGTTATACCCACCTTGTCCAGTGGGGACTTGGGCGCAAATGCCTCTTATAAAGAAGATATGCTGTTTTTGATTTTTTATAGCGTATTTATTGAAGGTAAAAGCCTGCGCACTCAAGATGCTTTTGAGCAAAATTTACAGCAACACAAGTCAGAGTTGATAGGCATCGCTAATGATGCCGGAAAATTGGCTTTGGAAATTATGACGCATTATGCTGACATAAAAAAGAGTGTCGCTCGTATTTTAAAAGCCACTGATCCTTTGGCTATCGATATTAACGAGCAATTGGATTTACTGGTTTATGTCGGTTTTATCCGCAATACCCCTTACCAGCAGCTTAAAGCCATTCCGCGTTATCTCAAGGCAATACAATACCGTCTGGATAAGCTTGATAATAACCTGCAAAAAATCCAGGAAGTCAGACGTTATTCAACGCGTTTTTGGAATGACATCGAGAAAAAAGCGAAAAAAGACCTGATTATTCCTGAACAAGATCCATTTCGTTGGGCCCTTGAAGAATTCAGGGTTTCGGTGTTTGCCCAGCAACTTAAAACCGCTTATCCGGTTTCCGTAAAACGCATGGATAAGCTTTGGGATGAACGCGGGTAAATCTTAAAATATTTTCACCACGAAGATACGAAGAAAAGCAAAAACGGTTAGCGTTATTCTGGTTCCCAAGCTCCAGCTCTCATCGTTATACACAAGTATGTGAGGACACCCAAAGCTCGTTATTCCTGCCGGAATTGGGAATGCACCTACAATGTAGGTCAGGCTTTGCCTGACAGTCAGGCAGAGCCTGACCTCCACGAGTAGAGCTCCGGCTTGGGAACGAGTACGGTTTTCCAAAGGCGGTTGTTTTTAGGTAATGATGTCTGTGCTCTTCGGCGTGACGGGGTTTACAACCCCGTCACGCCCAATAAATTCTGCAAGGACTCTACAAAAACAATTAGGAGTCGCCATAACTATTTTTGTAAGCGCCCAATTAATTGCACCAAGCCACCAATAAGTTTTAGTAAGCGGCCAACAAGTTTTCTGGCGGTCGTAAACTTATCGTGTGGGTAGGTTGACACTATTTATAGTCGTCCTAATTGTTTTTAGGCGCTCCCTAAAAGCCATAAGAAGCGGGTAATAATCGTTAGGGCACACGCTATAATAATTTTCTTGACAGTTAGCTCTTAAAAGGATTAACTTAGCCGCTAAAGAAAAAGGGCTGGCACTCCCGGCAACGCTGCCCGCTCTGCCAACCTCTTCCTAATCCCTGAAAACTTCATTTAATTATCCGGCTGGAGTCTGCCTGTTATTATGA
>JBAXXH010000171.1:0-7633 GCA_037127995.1 Methylococcaceae bacterium
GCTCAGGGCGTTATGCACACCTGAATTATTTAACACATTGCAATCTAACAACAGGGTGAGCCATGGATAATTATTCCGAATATTGGCAAGCGATTGATCCGGATGGACACAACCCATGGTTTAGGCGGTTAGCGTGAACCGGTACGCAAAAACAGAGGTACGCGCACCGGTACGCAGGCAAACCCCGATATTTTTAACGATGTAATAACGATGCTCTCTACACTTTACCGGCACTTTGCCGAAGATGCCAAAAGTTTTGCAGGACGGCGATGTAACGGCGAGATCAAAGACGGTAAGATAACGGTAAGGGTATAAAGCAACGGGGAGGTTACGGGTAGGGTGAACCTGTCAAAACCTGTCATTTGATCGGGTAAGAGTAGCGAGGTTTTAGCGAGGTTATAGGTTTACAGGGTGCGGTGCTTTCGTGTACAAAATAAAACCCTGTAGCGTAGGCATGTAGGGCGTTTAGGTCGTAATCGTGTACAAGTGAAAGAGCACCACCGGCAAAAAAGGCGCTTAAATAGCCTGTTAGCTTGGAATAATAAGTAAACACACGAACCCAGACAGGGCGCGTTCTTGACTGGGTTTTTAAACTTAATTTCTAAACAAAATTGCATGTTTAACTAAACGCTTTCATGTACAAAATAAAGCCGTTAAATCATTTGCACATCAAACAGTTAGGCCGTATTCGTTTACATGCCTACGTTTACAAAAAACCGCCTTAAGTTTACAAAAGTATACAGCTTGAAACGGCTGTAAAAGTTGCTTGGTTGGTTCACTACCTTAAGCAAATGGCGGCTGGGCTTAAGGTGTAATTTGTGAAAGGCAAAGTTACCTGATTAGTTACCTAATTTTCGCGCAAACTTAGCGCACCTTACACCACGAACACCAAAGGCTTAAGCGGCGTTTAGCTGTGTAGTTTCGCGCAAAAAATACGCAAAGTTGAACCACCCAAGCGCAGGTAATTAGAATGGCTGACGCTTATGAAACCCAAATGAAATTGGGATTTTCCCCTATAGGGGAAAAAGAGATTCCAGAAAGCCGGTAGGGGGTAGGGCGGGTAAAAAGTCGTTTGGTTTGGCAGCCGGACACCGCTCCCATCCCTTTTTTTGCACACGCGGGAAATTGGAGTTTTTAGGGTATGTTATAAAGTAACATCGAGGCCGGTTAATTCCGGCTTTTTTTATGTCTGGAAGTCTGGCGAGTGATGCCGGTAAAAAACACGTCGTTTATCTAAAAACACCGTTTTAAACCTGTTTTTTTCACTTTTTACCCCTCATTTACCCCTTGCGTATATTAAGTTATTGATTTTAAATGCTACGTTACATACTGTATTGGCAAATAAAATACATTTCAAAACCTATAAAAAGTTAATTAATAACAGTAAGTTAAGTTATTTGTTATATCAACAAGCTGGCCAAGAATTTTTCGTTAAGGCAACTCGCAATAATAAGTCCCCAATTTATAGTGGTGCGCATTGCGCACCTAAAACCACAGCCACTAAACGGTTTTATTTGCACCACAATCTATTGTTTTTTCTACCTGTAGCGTATTAGGGTTCTTTCTCTGGCATGGTTGTGGTGCGCGATGCGCACTAAGCTAAACAGTAGTATTGCGAAACTTGGCGGGTGTTATTTATTGCGAGTTACCTAAAGCTAAAACGGGATTTACCCCAATGTCGTTAAGGAATGTGCATGAAATAACTTAGGCATCTTGCTCCCTCTCCCTCTGTGAGAGGGCTGGGGTGAGGGGATTTAAATGGTTAAGTTATTTCATGCACGATCCGGTAGTCCCTACAAACTGATGCAGGTAAGGTATATTAAGCAACACGTGTTCTTCCAACCCATTGATTTATAAATACCTACAAACCATAAATGTGAGATATATATTATTGCAACTTATTGATTTTATAGACCTGCACTGTTTTGCAGGGACTACCCACGATCCTAAGTTAAGCATACAACTGGAGTAAAACCGCTTTAGCTGTTTTTATAGGCAATAGCTGAAGCGATTGCACTCCAGTTTTTTAAACAACTTGCGCTTATCTTGCCAAGAGGCGCTTAACTTAACGGCATTAGGATTTACCCAATTTTAATGGAGTAAAAATGACTTGATGCCGGATCAGACGCTATCGTACCTTGGCTGCACCTCTGTTATCGCTGTACTGACAGCACTCTTTCTGGGTAAAAAGCATTTCAACAATCCATCCCGGTTTGTAATGAAGCCGGTTTTAACAGAGAATGCTATATGTATAACAGTTCACGCCACTTTATTTACCATTATGGACGACGCCAACACCACCGATCTTTTGCAAACAAATTTAGACACGCTAACAGAAACCGAATTACGAAATCTGTTGACGTTGTACATGACCCGGCAAAAACTGGGGTTATATTGGGAACGCAACCAGATTGAACATGACAAGGCGTTAAATAACGATTCGGTGTTTTTGCGGTTGGCAGAGGAACACGGTCAACCGCTGTCAGTGGGTGACGGGTCTTATCGTAATCTGATTATCGAAGGCGATAATTTTGATGCTTTGCGTTGTCTCCGCGCCACGCACACCAATAAAATCCGCGTCATTTATATTGATCCACCTTACAACACGGGCAATAAGGATTGGGTTTATAACGACCGTTATGTAAATAAAGACGACCGTTACAAAGCCTCCATGTGGCTGGAGTTTCTTTATCGTCGCTTACTCTTGGCGCGTGATTTGTTGGCTTCTGATGGTGTTATTCTGGTGTCTATCAATGATGAAAACCGCGCCAAGCTGGAATTGTTGATGGATAAGGTGTTTCAGGGTATGCGGCTCGGGACGCTAACTTGGCGCACCCGACAAGGCTCCAATGCCGATCAGCAATGTTTTTTAAGCGTCGATCATGAACATGTGCTGGTCTACGGTAGGGCCGACTTTCAATTCCGTGGCTTTACCAAAAGCTATGAAATGTACAGTAATCAGGATAATGACCCGCGCGGTGATTGGCGAGTCAGTGACTTGACGTTGGGATTTTCTTATAAGGAACGACCTAATCTTTATTATCCCTTGATAGATCAAAAAACAGGTATTGCCTATCCACCCAATCCTGATAGGATTTGGGTTTATGCTACGCAGGATCGCTTGAAAGTGGGGCAAAAGGTACAAGCCAAAACCATGGAAGAATTTATCGAACTGGGACAGATCATTTTTCCCAGCGATCCGCGAGTCGAAATCTGGCCGACTATGGAAGCCTTATTGGCTGCCATCGACGCAGGTGATGTGCCGAAGAGTGGCAAGACACCAATATTACGTAGAGACTTACCGAATTTAGAATTCTGGGTTGGACGACCTGTTGGCTTTGGTCGTCCGCAATTCAAACGCTATAAAGCTGATTTGCGTAATCAAACCCAACCTTTGTCTAGTTGGGTAGTGCCCACTTCTGAAGTCGGTGATTACGAGGCGGAAACCAGTTTCGTATCGGGCACCAATCAGGAAGGTGCTAAAGTCATTGCGGAAATCTTCGGAAACCGCTCTTTCAACTATGCCAAGCCGTTGTCGCTGATCAACAAGCGACCCAACCGGGCGACATCGTTTTGGATTTCTTTGCCGGTTCCGGCACCACCGCGCAAGCCGTATTGCAATTGAATCAGGAAGACCAGGGCCAACGCCGCTTTATTTTAGTGTCTAGCACTGAAGCACCACCGAATGACACCGAAAATAAAAACCTGTGTCGTGATGTCTGTGCGGTTCGCGTTAAACGGGTGATACAAGGCTATAACAACCGTGTAGCCACGGGGGGTGATTTTGCTTATTGTCGCATGGATAAAATCAGTCATGCCGATGTGATTCAGGATTTGGATGAAGCCTTGATATGGAATAGCCTGTGTTTAAAATATCGTGGTGAAATTCTGCCCTATCCAGCCGAAAAAATTAATACGCTTTATCAAGATGAGGAAACCGGCGTTATTTTTTGCCCTCACTTAGAGGATGCCGTCATAGCAACGTTGTGTGCCTTACCCGTCAATAAGATCATTCTTTATTCCGACCGGCCTCAGTCCGCTGAAGAGTTACTGGCACCTTATAAAACCATTAAAAGCATCTCGGCATTAGCGGCTGTTTTACAGGAACAAGGAGTTAATAATGCCGTTTGAATTTATTACCCCGCAAACAGCGCCGGTCGTTGAAGAAAAATTTCAAAGCGACATTATTGAGGCCATGAGTAAACACTTGCTTAACTCATCTTTACCCGCTTTGTTACGCGCACCAACGGGTTCGGGAAAAACCTTAATGATGGGGCGAATTTTAGAAAAACTCTGTCAGCAAGACAAGATTTTGTGGTTATGGTTTGTTCCTTTTGTGAATCTGGTGCAGCAAACCGAAGAAGCAATAACAGCCAACTGTCACAGTTTAAAACCGTATATGATGGCGACAGAAAGGCAATATGACCATAAAAACGGCGATGTATTAATTGCTAATGCCCAACAAGTTGCCAGCAAATCACAGCAACGTAAAATTTTTAATCCGTCTGATGAATGGACGCCGGCTATTCATGCCTTGATTAAACGTGCCAGAGCGAACGGCTTAAAAATTGGCGTCGTTATTGACGAAGCGCATATTGGCGTAAGCAGTGAAACCGAGTTTGGCAAATTCTGTAAACAGATTGCGCCGGATAAACTGATACTGGCAACGGCAACACCTAAAGACCAAAAATTAAATCAATTTTTGGGATATGGCGAGTTTACGGCGTTTGAATCGTTTATCGTCAGTCGGGATCAAGCGGTTGAGGCGCGATTAAATAAACGCTATGTGGTGGCTTATGTGTATCGGGTTGGCGAGTTATGGAAAAATCTGGCAGATATTCGTAAGTCCGTTTTAAAACAAGCTTGGCAACGACATTTATATATAAAAAAGCTATTACAGGAACAAAACATAGCAACAGTGCCGTTGTTATTGGTTCAGGTAGAAATGGCAAAGATACGGTGACGGATGCGTTTAACTATTTGGTCGAACATTGTAACGTACCGCCCGGCGTTATTGGCGTACACAGTGCAGATAACCCGGATCCGGTATTAATGGCAAGTATCGCCAATAATCCGCATAAAGAAGTATTGATATTTAAAGAATCAGCCGGAACCGGTTTTGATGCGCCGCGAGCTTATACATTGGCTTCCATGAAGACAGTTATAGACACTGATTTTGCCACTCAGTTTGTTGGTCGTATTATGCGCGTGGCGAGGCAGGTGCGAAGTGCCATGTTAACGCAAGAACTTCATGCCGATTTGCAAACCGCGTTTTTGTATCTTGCCAATGCTGATACCCAAGAGGGTTTTCAACGTGCATTGGATCTACAGAAAATACAAACGGATTTAAAAAGTTCTTCAGAAAGACTAGATGCCCATGTCACCAAGGGTGGCAATATCATTATCACTAATCGTCCCATTAATCAGCTACCGATTTTGCCAAACCTGCCGTTACCGCTGTTAAATGAAGACAACCCACCTAATAAGCCGGATAGCAATACCCCACAGACTGTCATTTACCCGCAAAAACAAGAAAGTCTTTTTTCTGATGATGCGTTTGGTGTCGAAATTATTAATACAATTCCCAAAGAAAAATTGAAACTGGAATTGATGTTGGCTGATAAGGCTGCAATTGAAGCGGCTTATCAAGAAATTAATATTGCACTCTACCCGTTAAAACAAAATATACCTGGTTTTAAGCAAGCGTTACTATCAGAAAAACGTCCCTCTTTAGATAGTCTGGATGTAATAGCGTGTTCTGTTGCGGAAAAACTCACTTATTCATCCGATCAGTTTAAAGATGCATTGAGTGCGGCCAGAGATAAAATTCATGCGACCGAGGTTTCTACTGAGTTGACCAGTAAACACAAGGATGAAAAAAGCATTAACCTTGCCTTAAATCGGGATCAACTGGCTAAAGAAGCGAAGCGTATTTTAAAAACCTTGCCGCAATTGGAAGAAGCCGATCATAAAATATTGGTTAATATTTTGGAAAAACGTCTTCAAGCTGAAGTTAAACAATGGCTTGAGTTAAGTAATGATGCGATTTCTGAAGAAGAGATAAGGCGATCATGCCGTGATACGGCTCATGTACTGATTATTTTATTGCAGCAGGAATTAACCGAAAGCGTCAATTTGGAAATTGCTACCCAAGTTTTAACTATTACCGCTAAACCGTTACCCGATGGGATGATTTTTCCTGCCGATATACCGCTGGTTCAATCGCCTAAAAATATTTATGGGTACTATCCGCCTTCCAAAGACGATATGGTAAAGGTTGAACAGGCATTGCTTATTGATGAGCGCCGTTTTTTATCCGATAAAGTTTATCAATTACCCGATAGCTCTGTTTATGGTGTCGGTTACTTCGACTACACCTACACGTTAAATAATGAAGAGTTAATCTTTTCCAAGGCATTGGATGCAACCGATTTTGTTTTATGGTGGCATCGTAACCCTGATAGAAAACCTTATTCAACAGCAATTGTACGTGCAGACAAAGCTAATTATTTTTACCCTGATTTTGTGCTGTGCGTTAAGTATTATGAAGATGCGGAGCCAAAAATACGCCTGGTTGAGACAAAAGACAGCACTAAAGATGCCATGAACAAAGCTGGGCGATCTTCTACCAGCTATGGAAAAGTTATTTTCCTGACGCGTAACAATCAAAAACTTCATATCGTTAATGACGACGGCTCTTTAGGTAAAACCGTTAGCGATAATTTGGTTGAATTGAGGGAGCGGTTAAGAGAAACCGACAGTAAAATCAAGCCAACTTATTAGAATGTATTTAGTTTTTAAATAAATAATCGAGCTACTGTATTGAAAGTAATCAGGTAAAACAAACCCATGAATGATGCTTTTATGACAATTAAACACTGCTTAATAAGATATTGATTAAATACCAATGTGATAATGCAATACTCAATTTGAGGCCGGATAATGCCGGCCTTTTTTGTGCTTGGCGGTTATTCACTATACAATACAATCTAATTTTTATGCGGGTGGTAACGATGACTGCATTAACCTTTGATACCCATGAATTTGTAACAGAATTAAAACAGGCAGGCTTAAGTGAGTCCCAAGCTGAAGCGATTACTCGCTTACACCAACAAGCAGCTAATGCTACGATTGACTATGTTAAGCATGAGCATAGCCTGGAGAATGTCGTCACAAATAAAGATTTGGATGCAAGGATAAAAGAGACTGAGTTAAAAATTGAGTTGGTAAAGTCTGAATTGAAGCGTGATATTGAGTCGGTAAGAAAAGAAATTGCTGAGACCAAAGCAGAATTAATACGCTGGGTAGTTGGTGTTGGCGTGTTACAGATAACAATTATTACAGCTCTATTGTTGAAGTTGGCAGGAACGCTTTAAAAGTCACTGTTACGGAAAAATATTAAAACATTTCACTTTAACCACTTTTCTATGCGTATTCTTGACGGTTTTCTATATTATCCGCTGCGTAAAGCGTTAATCAATTATCTGATTACATGCCGATAACCGTTCTACATGGCCGATTAAAACTGTAAAACGTGATTTTCAAATTTCGATCGTTTGTTCCATATTTAAATAAGGGCTTGACGGATTCGCTACCGCCTGTATAATACGCAGTTCTTCCGGAGCAGGCGCTT
>JBAXXH010000172.1:0-7559 GCA_037127995.1 Methylococcaceae bacterium
TGGCCGTGACCTGACCGCCATAATGCGTAAAGTTTGATGATTGCCAACGGCAGCTTTCAATTGGAATTTGAAACGTCCATTAATTCAATTTTTGCTTTGAGTCTGGTTCCGGGCTTAAAGGTGACCACACGCCGGGCAGAGATAGGTATTTCTTCGCCGGTTTTCGGATTTCTGCCGGGACGGGCAGCTTTGTCGCGCAGCTCAAATTTGCCGAAGCCGGATATTTTGACGGATTCGGCGTGCTCCAACGTCGCCTTTATTTCCTCAAAAAACAACTCTACCAGGTTTTTTGCCCTGGGTTTGCTTAAACCCAATTCATCGAGTAGTTGTATAGCGAAATCTGCCTTCGTTAATGCCATGCTTACTGCCTTGATTGTTTCATTATTACTATAGGTTAAGAGTCGGTGTCAGCCGACTCTTAACCAGTTATCGCCGTTAATGGTTAACGGCGTCTTTCAAGGCTTTGCCGGGCTTAAAAGAAGGTGTATTTGATGCGGCAATGGTGATTTCTTCGCCGGTTTGTGGATTACGGCCTTTACGTTCTGCCCTTGCTTTAACCTCGAACGAGCCAAAACCGATCAACGTTACCGGATTTCCAGATGCCAGGGTGGTTTCAATGGTTTTTAGCAAGCTATCCAGCGCACGGTTGGCGTCAGTTTTGGTTAGGTTGGCGTGGTCGGCAATGGCGTTTATCAAATCTGATTTATTCATAAAAAACTCCTTAAATTAATTACTTGCAAAAAAAAACAGTGAGGTGGCCTTTAACGTGCCAATCTGCACACCCTTTACCGAGTAGCGAAATTGCCCTGTCAGGTAAACAAGCCTGAAATGCGTAGCGTTTTAGACCATGTACCCACTCGTGACTCTGATGCTGACAAACCGGTTCGTATTCTTCATCGATACAAAGTCGGATCAATAATAGTGCCGCAAAATACGGGAGCTGTTGTGTACCTTTAAACAAAACAAACGATAGAAATGCGTTATGGAATTTCGCTAACTACCTTATCCAGCAATACTTTCAGTCTTACTATCACCCAACTAAAGGCTTTCGATGTGTCTAAGTCGGAATCCAAACTGGGTATTGGGGCAATAATAGTGCTTTGTTGTTATTAAAAAAGAGCGTGTGGGGGTGGCCTTATTATTGCACCTTTAAGTCATCTTTAACTCGCCTTAGAATCAAGTCTCTCGGCGTGCGTTGGTTTTTATTTGAAAATGACTCTAGGTAGTCCGTCCCCATGGAAACAGTGGAGCCAGATTTTCGAAGGGCAAACTACGCGGCAAGGGGCCAGTTAATGCTAGCGAACCAAAGTAACTTATTTTTAATTAGTTCCTATAGGTAGTTATACGAATTGTTTATTTAGTTTGAAGTGTTACTCTTTTACAGTAGGTTTTGTAACCAATTTTTTGGGTCGACGTTTAGCCATGTAAGCCATTGAATTTATGGCGTTCATCTTTTTTATCCCCCACGAAACCAAAATTTTCGACTCAACCTGCCAGTACACTTCTTGGTTAGCTAAAAAACAAGAAGTCCTGTTAAAAAGAGAGGATTTGACTATGGGTAGGTGAGGCAGTGAAATAAATTGGGACATCAAAACCTACAGTGCCCCGTTCGCTGGAACGAACACTCCCACATTCGTCGCGTGTTCGGCGACAATTATCTTGTCAGGTCGTCAACTACCCTCCCCCCGATAGAATGCTTCATCCTCTGGGCATACGAAATGAAAGGGGAATTGTTCCCGATGCTTATTTAAGCGCTGAGGCTTCTATTTTTTGATGAGGAAACAGACATGGCTGAGAGATTTGCATCTGGAGCCGACATTGCGCAGGTCAGCGGCACAATTACCGGGGGGGCTACGCTTGTTCTCACAGAGAGTGCCGAGGCTTGGCAAGCCCTGGCGGTTTTTAACGGCCTCGCGCTTGATGAAATCGCTGAGCTCGTTAACAATCCAGAAAGCGCTATTCTCGATCAACTGAAAATCGACGATAAAAAAGCTGAGAGTTTCCTCCAAATACCGCCGGAGGCGGATGATTTTCAACTGGCACTCTGGGTTGCGAGCAAAATATGGGAAGCACAACTCGATGCCACCAAGACAGCCCTGCACCTGGCTATCACCATCGAGCCACAAGCACCTCTTGGCTCAATGATCGAAATTCTGGGAAACCGCCCTGCTCTTGTTTTCTACCCGGGATCACTCGCCGTCAGCTTTACGCCACGCGTTGTCGGCCCTTGGGTCAGGTTTTTGCTCACACTCAGCAAGCTTTTTCTTGCCGCATACCCTGCCCTGCAAATAGGGTATGGCTTAAAGGCCGCTACCTGGACAATTGCCTTTCTTTTGGCTCCAAATCAGAAGCCAGACCAGGCGTTAGCAGACTTATTGCGAGACGCTCGCGAAGATGAATTCCGATTGAAACGATTGGATGACATTAACAAAAATGAACTACAAGGAAAACGACTGATTCTCCTCCTGCACGGTCTTTTTTCAACGGACAAGGGTACCTTCTACAATTTCATTAGTGCTTGGAAAAGCTATGAAAAGAGTGTGATAGAACTTGCGGAAATGGCGAAAGCTGCGGACATGTCCGTTCCTGATATGTCCGCTACTGATATCCTGGGGTGGCCACACAACACCCTCGCGAGCATCGACGAGAATGCTGACGAGCTTTGTAAGCTAATCAAAGAAAAGATTGGCACTGATGGTCCATCCATCGTCTTTGTGTGTCATTCACGCGGCGGACTGTTGGCACGGCGTACCGCCTTGAACCTGTGTCAGACTGATAGTCGCTATAAGGACAAAATTACCGCTTGCATAACCTTCGGTACACCGCATTTAGGCGCCGGCATATTGAACGTCGTCCCTGACGAATGGGCGGGGCAGCTTTATACCCTTGCAGCGCTGGCATGTGTGGCGGGGACCAGCCAGAAAAGCCTTAGCGCCCTGAGCCAAGTACTTCGATACCGATGGGGCGGCGGTGATTTCCAAGGCGTCGAGGATTTGAGACCGGCCTGCAAGCGTGGTTTTTTCGGAATGCATAAACAGAACTTCCTGGATCGGCTGCAGGGCGACGAGATCCGGGCGTCTCATCCTCTTGCCATCTGGGCGGTAGCCGGAATGCATAAGCCGCTCGATCAATCCGGATTCGGTAGATTCTTTAGTAAGATGGAACATTCGCTAAAAGAAGCAGACCATGATTGGGTCGTCGAGACAGCCTCTTCTCATCCGTCTAGTTTCGACGGCCCGTCAGAAGCGTTGAGCTGTGATCATTTCAGCTACTTCGACACCCAAACCACAACCCAAGATCAGTTCAAGAAGTCGCTAGCATTTATGATAAAAAAGCTTGACGGGGCCACCCCTACAATCAGTTCGCGCTCAGCAATGAAAATCTGGAAGGATAGGCTCTTTTTATATATAGATGACGTAAAGTTACGAATCGGTAGTCAACGGAAAAATACTGGTCAGGATAGTTGACGCCCAGCATTCCCGCCAAAAAACAGAACGATTGGTGGTTTGTTCCCCCATTCCGTAGGCCTTATGCCTTGCAGCAAACAGGGCATTACGGGAAGATATCTTTTATCAAGTACTTAAACGCATGGGTATTGAATACACCCACAGGATCATGGCGCATCAAAACCCGATTATCGGCTGTATTGACTACTATTCAATGGGTTATGCCGATTATAAAGTCGCCGCATTTTTACCACTCTGTTTTTCTCGTTCTTGTTGATGCTTACGTTGGCTAATAGTTGAGCATTTTTCGTGATTAGCCACTGTCCGTTTTATTTCGCATACTGGGCACAGCCAAACATTGCTTTCAGATATGACCGCATCAACTAAGAATTCCGTTTCTGATACAACACGATCAATGTTCATTGTCACTATTCAACCGTGCCAATTATTCGGTAATCTGGCACTTGTTCCGAGCGGCATCAACACGCTCCCTAAGCTCTTTACCCGGCTTAAAATGAAGCCTTACTTTTGCTGCCAAGTATACGGAGTCGCCAGTCTTGGGATTACGCGAAACCCGAGCCGCTTGATGACGCAGATCAAAGCTGCCAAAGCCACGAATTTCAATGCGCTCACCATTTTCCAATCCCGTATTCATATGTTCAAGAATACAGTTTACCGCCAACGCCACATCTTTTGTTTGAAGCTCAGGCAACTTGTCACTTAATACTCGCACCCACTCTGATTTTACCACCGGCAACTCCCTGACTAATAAGGATACATTTTAACAGGTTACAAAGGTGTTATTTACTATACAATTTAATAATATATCTTTTACGCACAACAAGTCATATTACTGCAACTGTATCCATTTGCCTTGTTGGGCTTAATTTCAATCATCCAATGAACTCACACGACATGAAAAAAATTATATTGCTGGCTTTATTACTACTACCGTTAACCAGTTTGGCGGCGGCTCCGTGCTCAGGAAAAAAAGCAGGAATCTCGCATTGTGACGGTCCTCAGTTTGTATGCAATGACGGCAGCGTTAGCAAATCTACTAAAGACTGCTCCCGTTATATTAACGGTGATCGAAAGCAATCAAAACCTGATTCAGACTCGGCGCCTTTAAAGTCAGATCCTGTTGCTCAGAGCAATAGCCGGAATGCACGCACCGGAAATATCATAAAACTTGATTACCCGGGCTTCACAGTCTGGCTTGATTGTTCAAAACGTGGAGCCATTAAATTCCAGTATGTGGCGCAGCGTGATAGTGGCAATGCCAAACGTTATGATAAATTCTTTCTTGATCAGAATGTGCCAGCCGAATGTCAGCAAACAACTGCCAACGCTTACGGCCATGGTTATGATCGTGGACACCAAGTGCCAGCCAATCATTTAGACGCCTCTGAAGAAGCGATTAAAGCCACTAATACGATGACCAATATTCTGCCGCAAGCAGCGAACATGAACCGTGGTGCTTGGCTGCAAACTGAAGAGCTCATTGAGTGCTATCGGGATATATCAGAATTACTGGTGATCGGTGGCGTGATATGGGGAAATAATCCGGCGGATGATTATTTTGTTCAGTCACATGGCGTTAAAACACCAACTGCTTTTTGGAAAGTGGTCATTCGGGGCTCCGGCCAAGATGAACGAGCAATTGCATGGATTGTGCCTAACTCTCAGGAAGCCACCAGAAAAAACTTGGATACCTATTTGGTATCAGTCGATGAAATCGAACGTGTAACAGGTGAAAAAATCCCGGTTGCTGATTACGCTAAACACGACAAACCTAGCCAGTCGTGGATAATTCCACAGGGCTGTAATAAAGGTTAATAACTACTCAGCCTGCAGCGTGGCATATTTATATAGGTAGCTGTACGCTTTGCACTACAACAAATTTAATGACAACAAAGTAGAGCGCTCTCCAAAATACCTGATGAATTTTCAACCTGATTCACCTCATGCCGCTGACAACCCACTGGTTAAATTGCAGGGCTCAATAGAGCGCGTGACTTTTCATAGTGAATCATCAGGTTTTTGCGTTTTACGAATCAATGTAAAAGGCTATCGAGACGTTGTAACGGTAATTGGGTCAGCGGCTAGTGTTACTGCCGGCGAGTATGTTGAATGTCTAGGCTTCTGGATTAATGACCGTCAACATGGACAGCAGTTTAAAACAACCGTTTTAAAAATCGTTGCACCGACTACCCTGGACGGCATTGAAAAATATCTGGGCTCAGGGATGGTCAAAGGAATCGGACCACATTTTGCCAAAAAATTAGTCAAAGCCTTTGGTGATCTTGTATTTGACGTGATTGAACAAACACCGGAACGATTACTGGAGTTGCCTGGCATTGGTAAAAAACGTCAACAACGCGTCAGTAGCGCTTGGTGTGAGCAGAAAGTAATTCGTGAAATTATGGTTTTTCTACAATCCCATGGTGTGGGCACGTCACGCTCTGTGCGAATTTATAAAACCTATGGCGAACAAGCCATTGAAAAAGTCAGAGAAAATCCCTATCGCTTAGCCCTCGATATTCACGGTATTGGCTTCAAAACCGCTGACGCACTGGCGCAGAATTTGGGTATCGCGCCAGATTCGCTGATAAGAGCACAAGCCGGTGTCCGTCACGTTTTGCAAGAATGGTCAGGTGAAGGTCATTGCGCAGCGGTTCGACCCACGTTGTGTGATATGGCGGTTAAGTTATTAGAAATACCGGCATCTATCATTGACAGTGCAATTACTGCGGAACTGGGTGAAGGTAATTTGATTGCCGAGATCAATGACCAACAAGAATTCATATTTCTAACGCCGCTTTACAGAGCCGAAGTTGGCTGTGCAACGCATCTGCTGCGTCTTAATCAAGGTCAGCCCCCTTGGGGTTCTATTGATGCACAGAAAGCGATTCCTTGGGTGGAAGGACAAACCGGATTAACCTTGTCAGCTTCTCAGCGTACGGCGATTGAGTTGGTTCTAAAGCACAAAGTTGCTGTGATTACCGGCGGTCCAGGCGTCGGCAAAACCACCTTGGTTAATAGCATCCTGAAGATCCTCGGTGCCAAACAGATAACTATTGGACTTTGTGCACCAACGGGGCGGGCTGCAAAGCGACTTTTTGAATCGACCGGATTAGAAGCAAAAACCGTTCACCGGTTGTTGGAGTTTGACCCGTCTATTTTTGCTTTTAAGCGTAATGAAGACTTTCAACTGGAGATTGATTGTCTGGTAATTGATGAAGCATCAATGATGGATGTGGTGTTAATGAATCAATTACTAAAAGCCGTTCCTTCGACAGCCGCATTGTTGATTATTGGCGATGTGGATCAATTACCCTCGGTAGGTCCTGGCGCCGTTCTGGCTGATATTATCGATTCAGGACAACTTGCGACGGTTATATTAACGGAGATTTTTAGGCAAGCCAGTACCTCGAAAATCATCACTAATGCACATCGAATCAATCAAGGCCAAGTACCTCAATCAGATCACTCCCAAGCGTTGAGCGATTTTTATTGTATCTACGCGGAAACGCCAGAAGAAATTTTTGCAAAATTAATGCAAGTTGTCATTGAGCGGATACCGCAGCGTTTTAAGTTACATCCCGTAAATGATATACAGGTTCTTACGCCAATGAATCGGGGTGGCTTGGGTGCGCGTTCACTCAATATTGAATTACAGTCACGCTTGAATGGACAAAGCGAACCCAAGGTCACTCGTTATGGTTCAACCTATGCACCCGGCGATAAGGTTATTCAGCGCATCAACAATTATGACAAGGAAGTCTTTAATGGGGATATTGGTGTTATTCTCAACATAGATCTTAATGAAAGCCTGCTTCAGATTATTTTTGATGAACGCACCGTGGACTATGATTTTAACGAACTGGATGAAATCGCTCTGGCCTATGCCACCAGCATTCACAAAGCTCAAGGGTCTGAATATCCTGTCGTTGTTATTCCCTTGGCAATGCAACATTTCATGCTCCTGGAGAGAAATTTACTTTATACCGGTGTTACCCGAGGTAAACAGTTAGTGGTGGTTATTGCACAGACGAAAGCCTTGGCAATGGCGGTTAAAAATCAGCGCTCTCAACGCAGGATTACCCATTTAAT
>JBAXXH010000173.1:0-7543 GCA_037127995.1 Methylococcaceae bacterium
TTGCGGCCATGGCTCAAAAGTATGGCCTTAATGTTATTCAGGGTGCCTGGATTGGGGGCATGACCATGGCTGAGGAGAATCAGGCGGAGATTGATCAGTTAATTAAAGTGGCCAACCAATATCCGGATGTCATCAAGCGCGTTATTGTCGGTAATGAAGTTCTGCTCAGGGGCGAGTTGAAGCCGGAACAATTGCTGCAATACATTCGCCAAGTTAAAAAGGCTGTCAAACAACCGGTTTCTTACGCCGATGTTTGGTCTTTTTATATACGCTACCCGGAAATTGCCAAAGAAGTTGATTTTTTTACTGTACATATCTTGCCGTATTGGGAAGACGAACCTTTAAAAATTGAAGACACCGCTGCTCATATAGAGAAAAATTACCGAAAAATTCGTGAGACCTATCACGATAAACCCATTTTAATCGGTGAATCGGGTTGGCCCAGTGCCGGACGCCAGCGTGGTTGGGCAGTGCCGAGTGTGCTTAATGAAGCTAAATTTATTCGCTCGTTGGTGCAATTAGCCAATAAAAACGGTTTTGACTACAATATCGTTGAGGCCTTTAACCAGCCCTGGAAAAGCCAGCTTGAAGGCGTGGTCGGCGCTAATTGGGGACTTTATTCGGCAGATCGCAAACCGGTATTTCCCTTGACCGGCAACGTAACGGAAAATCCTTTGTGGCTGAAGCAGTTGCTTTATGCAGGATTGATTACGCTGCTTGCCGTTGGCTGGCAAGCCAAAGCACTTGTGGAGCTGGGTAGCATTCGTTTGTTGGGTTTTATCGGCTTTACCCAATTGCTTAGTGTTTTGCTGGTTAATCAGGTAGCCGGTAATTGGTATACCAGTTACAGCCTGATTGAGCGGCTACATGCTTTGTGTATAGCCGGTTTGAGCGTGTTATTGGGCGCTTTGATACTGCGGCGCACACTGGACAGGTTAAGCGATAAAATAAGCGAAAAGAGTGGCGCATGGATACGCTACCTGATGCTGGCTTTTGTTGCGATTGCTTTATACAAATCACAGGCGCTGGCGCTGAATGGACGCTATTTAAGCTTTCCTTCACCGCAGACCATCATACCGGTGATTGGAACAGTTGGTTTTATGTTGATGAGTTATCTTGTCAATCGCAAAAATTTTACTTTCGCACGGGCAATTAACGATTTATTGGGTACTCAAACCCTTTCAGTGAAGCGGGCTAAAATAATCGGTTGGGTATTAGCGGTAACCGGTCTGAGTTTAATCATTTTTGAAACGGCTTTTGTGATGCAAAACTCAAATTATGAACAAGCTTATCCTATTATTACCGAAAGGATTTATGCCGCCTTGAGGGTCACTATCAATTACAGTCAATTATTTGGTTGGCCTTTGTTGATTACCGCAGCGCTTTTGAAAATGCCGTTACGGGCGGGTGCTTATGCGCTGGCTTTTATGGTTTTAGCGATTATCACCGGCGAAACCTGCACGTTTATCATGGGACACGATTTTATCGAGAGCTACCCAAAAGTTGACGAAAGAGTCTGGATCTCTTTCGTCTACACCATCACCAATCCTCAATTGTTGCTTTGGCTGGCCAGTTTACTGATACTCGCGCTGCCGTTGTGGAAGTATCAAGAGAATAAGGCTTTGGGCGCTTAAGGGGATTTATAGGGAGTCGCGTAGGCAGGAATAAGGCTTTCGAGTTTAGCGGGAGAACAAGCGTTTCCGGCATCCGAGGGTGCCGGAAACGCCACCACGCGCTGCGCTTGGGTGGTCTTATTCCGGCCTACGCTTAATGCTTGTTATCGCTGAATTCCCCAAAATCAAGAATTAAAAACTTGAATATTGAGTTTAAGGAGTTATAAACATGAAATGTCCGACTTGTGCCATGGCAGAGCTGCTGCATGATATCCGCGATATATCCTACACCTACAAAGGTGAAACGACGACACTTCCAGAGGTGACGGGTGACTTTTGCCCTGCGTGTGATGAGGCTGTTTTTGATCAGGCGGAATCACGACGAGTAAGCGCTTTAATGCGTGAATTTTCAAAACAGGTGAATGCTGCCATTGTCGATCCTGGTTTTATTATCAGCGTTCGTAAAAAGCTTGCGCTCGACCAGAGGGAAGCGGCAGAGCTATTTGGCGGCGGAGTCAATGCTTTTTCACGCTACGAGAATGGCAAGACCAAGCCACCTTTGGCACTGGTCAAGTTGCTCAAGATACTGGATCGTCATCCCGATCTACTGAATGAAGTCAGGGCAGTGTAAGGCAAGGGAATCCGGTGTCGGATGAGTCCTGACGCATCCTAAAATTGACCGTTTAAATCCCGTCTGTCTTTTTGCTCAAAATTAAGACAACCGGCGCATCCAGGCACTAAAACAGGCCAACCATTCTTAACTCACTCATCTATCGTGCTAAATATCATCTGGATTTGCTTCTTCCTCTCCGCTTTTTTTATCGCGCTGTTTAAACTGGTTTTTCTGGGCGACCAGCAGGTTTTTGCACAAATCATGGAAGCCATGTTTAGCTTGGCAAAATCGGCTTTTGAGATTTCGCTAGGGTTAACCGGCGTACTGGCGTTATGGCTGGGGATTATGAAGATTGGCGAAAAGAGCGGATTTATTCTGTTATTAACGCAAAGTCTTACACCTTTATTTAGTCGCCTGATGCCCGATGTACCCAAAGGGCATCCCGCGTTAGGCGCTATCGTGATGAATATTTCGGCCAATGCCTTGGGGCTGGATAATGCCGCAACGCCGTTAGGTATCAAGGCCATGAAGGAGTTGCAAACGTTAAACCCCGACCCTGACACGGCCAGCAACGCGCAAATTCTGTTTCTGGTTATCAATACCTCAGGCGTCACCTTATTTCCCATCACGATTTTTACTTATCGCGCCCAACTCGGTGCGGCCAATCCCACTGACGTGTTTATCCCGATATTAATCGCAACCTATATGTCAACGCTGGCCGGTTTGCTTGCTGTCGCTTTTGTACAAAAAATCAATTTACTGGATAAGGTAGTCATGGCTTATCTGTGCGGCTTTACGCTGGTCGTTGGCGGTCTGCTGGTTTATTTTTCCAGCTTGCCGCAACAGTTAATGCTTCAGCAATCTGCGACTATCAGTAACGTCATTTTGTTTTCCTTGGTCATCAGCTTTATTTTGGGTGCCGTTTATAAAGGCATCAATGCTTACGATGCATTTATAGAAGGCGCAAAAGAAGGCTTTCAAACCGCCATATTGATTATTCCTTATTTGGTTGCCATGCTGGTTGCCATTGGTGTGTTCAGAGCCAGTGGCGCTTTGGAGATGCTGGCTGATTTGGCAAGAGCTCTCGTGCATCATTTTGGCATCGATGACCGTTTTGTTGATGCGCTACCGACGGCATTAATGAAACCTTTTAGTGGCAGCGGTGCCAGAGCGATGATGATTGATACCATGAAGACGCATGGTGCCGATTCCTTTGCAGGGCGTTTGGCATCGGTTGTGCAGGGCAGTACGGAAACCACTTTTTATGTATTGGCCATTTACTTTGGCTCGGTGGGTATCAAACGTATTCGTCATGCCGCTGCCTGTGGGATAATAGCGGATTTTGCAGGCATTATTGCCGCAATTTTTGTTACCTATTGGTTCTTTGGATGATTAATGAAAGTTCACCTTAAAACACTCGGCTGCCGTCTTAATGAAGCAGAATTGGAAACCTGGGCACAAGCGTTTCAAAAGTCCGGCCATTCCATTACCAGGCAGGCAGAAGCCGCGCAGCTGATTGTGATTAATTCCTGTGCGGTCACGCAGGATGCCGCCAGAAAATCCCGTCAACTTATTCGCCGCATACACCGCGATAATCCACAAGCCAAGCTCGTGGTTAGCGGTTGTTACGCGACTTTAAACCAAGACGAAGCCGCGTCTTTGCTGGGCGTTGATTTGGTTGTCAGCAACAAGGATAAAGATCAACTGGTAGAGAAAACCTTAACCGAACTTAATATGGACGTGATGCCCGCCATGTCCACAGAGCCGGGTGAAATCTCATTATTTACTCGCGGACGGCAACGCGCTTTTGTTAAGGTACAAGACGGTTGCCGTTATCGCTGTACGTTTTGCATCGTTACCGTAGCGCGTGGTGACGAAGTCAGTCGCCCGGTACAGGCCGTAATAGATGAAATTAATGCCCTGCATAAACAAGGCATTACGGAAGTTATTTTGACCGGTGTACATTTAGGCGGCTATGGCAGTGATTTGGGCAATAATCTGTCTGATTTAATTAACGCCATTTTATCTGAAACCGATATTCCAAGGCTTAGACTGGGATCTTTAGAGCCGTGGGAATTGCCGGAAGATTTCTTTACGCTGTTCCATAATCCCCGTCTGATGCCGCACTTACATTTACCGCTGCAAAGCGGTTCAGATACCGTGCTGCGCAGAATGGCAAGGCGTTGTAAAACGGAAGAGTTTGCGGCCATTGTTAGCCAATTACGGGCACAAATCCCGCACTTTAATATCACTACCGATATTATTGTCGGCTTTCCCGGCGAAACCGAGGAAGAATGGCAGGACAGTTTTAATTTTATCAAACAAACCGGTTTTGGTCATATCCATATCTTCACCTACTCCAGCCGGGAAGGCACAAAAGCCGCCGCCTTGCCAAACCAGCTGACCAATGACATAAAAAAACAGCGCAGCCAGCAGTTACATAGTTTAGCCAACGACATGAAGCAGGCGTTTTGCCGGGAAAATACCGGCAAGGTGTTTCCGGTGTTATGGGAAGGTTACCACGAACCCTTGGAAGGCGGAAAACAGCGGGTATTTGGCTATACCCCCAATTACCTTAAAGTCAGTTGTGTGATAAACAACGATGAGTCGGTTGAGAATCAAACGATTGCCACGCTATTAATGGCAGTTGAGGAAGGTTATATGGGTGGGGAGATTGCGGGTAATACCGTCTCTTGAATATCAGGCAAGCATCGAGTTACGGTTAGTGCTTAACCCGATGAACAGACAGCATTTAGTACGGAGAAATAAGTTGTGGCAACACTCAGCTCGGAAGACTTAAGTTTTGAATTCAATTATTCCAATTTTGAAGGTGGCTGGATTAAGTATCAATTTTATTTTCGCTGGCGCGGCGACAACATCATTAATGAAAGTATTTTAAAAAAAGAAGGGGACTATTGGGGTAATAGGGCTGACGGTGCCTTTTTAGCCGAAGAGTATGAAGCTGATGGCTTAACCCGATTGCTCAAGAAAGTGCTGGAGAAAAACCAGGCGGATTATTGGGCGTCGCTTGATCCGGATATTTTGGTTGCCGTCTATCCCGATCAGTTTTTCCCGTTCCTGCCATCTCACTATAAGTTAGTGCGCGAAAGCGACGAGCACAAGGCCGAACGTGAAGCCAGAGAAAAGCTAAAAAAAGAACAAGGCAATCTGCCTGATGACCTTTTTACGATTATTGTATCTGTTGATGCTTACAATCTGAAGCACGCCGATGCTTATTACGGAAGTGGATTGTCGTTACAGATGGTTGTGTCCCGCGAAGAGTTGGAGGTGTTTCTTAACAACCTGGAAACAGAATATCAGGCATTCAAAGAAAAATTTAGAGTCGATGAATGGCAAGAAAATGGATAATTTCAGGGAAACCCAATCATGACGACCGCCCGCGAAGATAGCCTTCCTATCTGCGAAATCGATACCCTGTCCCTGCAACTGGCCGCCATTTTGGATAATCTGGAGCAAATGCAGCACAAGGAAAAGCCTTATTTGCTGGCGTTGTATCAAACCCGTCTTGGCGAAGTTGAATATCATTTGCTAAATTTACAGGTAGAATGCAGGGTCTTGCCGCGACGGATTGAGCTGGCGGTAGCGCTGTTGAATCGCGGTGAAATGCTGACCCGGCAAATTTTGGATGGCATTGAGGCGCAGGTAACGCTGGATTTATTAGTTTGGCAAACTTACATCAGCCAGCAGGCACAGGCATTGTCTGCCGGACGGAAGTTTTTTTCAGGGCTGGTCATGGTTGATGCCAATACCCTGCAACGCGCCAAAAAGGCTTACCGCCGTTTGGTGCGGTTATTACATCCTGATGTCAGCCCCCAACATCAGGAATTATTTGACCATTACTGGCAGGCAGTCCAAGATGCTTATGGCAATATTGATGCAGATTTGCTGGAAGCTTTGCGGCATATTGTTGAAACAGCAGTGTCCCAATGCCCAAATCAGGCGGACAATCACGCGGAAACCATCTTTCGTCTTAATGCGTTAATCGCCAGTCACAGCGAACGGCTGATTACTTTAAAAACTGAAGTGCCTTTTTGCTGGTCGGAACAATTACACGATCCCGAATGGCTGTCCGCGCGGCAAGCGTCATTAGAAGCGGCGATTGTCGTAGAAAGCGAAGGCTGGGCAAAGCTGGTCAGTCGACACGCCAAAATCGTCGCCCAAGTAGGCTAAGGATTCATATGGCTGACCAATTGCCAATGACGGCCATCATGCAGCAACTCATGCTGCAAACCCTGCAAAAAACGGCCATTGCCTTGCCGTTTGCCCAAGACATTTTTTTGCTGGAAACCCATATTGCCGGCTTGCGTTATTACGACATCAAAAACCTGTCCATGCCGCTGCAACTTGCCTATACCTTAATGCTGCGCCGCGAACCCGACAATGTCCATGATGAACTGGCGATTGTTGTATTAACCGTGACGGCACAAAAGTTGGGCTACCTTCCCAAATTCCGTAATACGGTCTTGGCCCGATTGATGGATGCCGGAAAATCACTGGTCGCGGAGGTGGCGCAAGTTAAACTTGGCAATGACACCGTTCCGGCATATTTATCTTAATCCAAGAATGGAACGGCGATAGTCGATGTCAGATTAAGAATTTCGTTGCGTGGGTAAATCCGGATAATTGTTAGACATTGAAGCGTGACGGGGTTTGCATTTCCGTCACTTGCGTTTTGAGCAACCGCGAGCACCAATGCTTTAAGAGTCAGTTATGTAGGCCGGAATAAGGCTTTTTGAGCGTAAGCGAGAACAAGCGTTTCCGGCGGCCATTTACGGGTGCGCCGGAAACGCCACCACGCGCTTCGCTTGGGTGGCCTTATTCCTGCCTACGGACTATTCCAAATCCATGTCCAGACTAAATGCTTCGTTAATCCGGTCTGGGATGGAAATGTCGCCCGAATGATAATGTTGATTAAAGGCACCGCGTTTTTGGTCTAGCTCGGCAGAGCGATCTGTAACCTCAACGATATGGCCATTTTCTAACGTAATGTCTAATACGGTTTCAAACGCTGTTGCTTTTTGGAAGCCCATGTGTACATAAAACGTGGAGATAAAATCTCTGGCTAGTCGTAGTCTGCCTGTCAAAGGAATCAATACCTTTAAGTTTTCATAATCGGCACAATAACCGGTGTAATAACCGATGCCGCCTAAAGGTTCAATGCCCTGTATGGGCAGATACAGGCCGTTTTTTTCTTTTACAGTTAGTTTCCTCAGATGCAGCACATTTTTAATAAACGAATAATTTCAGACACCCAGATCTCTAGGATTTTAAGTCGACCCCACTTTGAATACCATGC
>JBAXXH010000174.1:0-7531 GCA_037127995.1 Methylococcaceae bacterium
TGCTTGGGGGATTTTTTTGGCTTATTGACAGGGGCAGGCTAATGGGTGACCCCATAGTTTTCAAAGACCTGACCCCATAGTTTTCAACAACTTCGACTGACTGTAATCAACGTTATGTTTTGATTAGCGGTTTGCTGTCGCGAAACTGCCTTCGCTCTAAGCTCTACGATTTTACTCGGTTTACATAACTGGCAACGCGCAGCTATCTATTTGTATTTTCAGAGTTTAATGGTCAGCAAACGGTTAGTTTTTCGTTAAATGCCTGTAATCAGAAAGTCGATGGCTGAAATAATTTCAGTCCTGATATGAGCCAGTGAACCTTTGCAATTGCTTAAGGTTCTCGTTGATACGCTTGCCATTTGATGGGTAAGTAGCACGTATTCCTTACCTTCAATTGTAATTTTCGGGCATAGATTTTTTGGATAGGCTTTTACAAGGTTGGATAACGGTGTTAGGGGTATCACTACCCTTGAGTTGAGCTTGTCTAAAATAGCGTCTTGAACATCAACAATAAATGGATAAGCGGTTTTCGTGTCTTTATCTGTGTTTGCGTAATAATCAAATTGAGGCATCAGAATACCCTGTGCTTATCCGCAAAAAGTCCGTGTATATCTGCAAGCTTATTGCAGGTCTCTATTGCCTCTTTGTTTGCGGCTAACCAAAGATCCCGGCGAGCGACTTTCAACTCATTAAGCAAAGCGGCCTCAAGGGTGGCTGATAAATTTATCTTTAAAGCTTTTGCTTCGTTAAGCAAGTCACTGTTAACACTTAAGTTTGTAGGCTTTTTGGGGGCCTTTGTATCATAAATTTGTCGCATAGGAGTATCTCTGGAGTGTTATTATGCGCATATATTATGCGTACTATTCGTGCTTGTCAATCTACGTCCTGCTGCTTCCCAAGCTCCAACTTGGGAAGCAGTTTAAAAATGAATTACCTATCGGCTAATACACCTTACCATCTTATGCTGCTTGTTGTTTTATCTGTGACAAGAACATGCTTTCAACACTTAAGTGGTAATCCAATCCAATTCAGTCTATGCCCGTTCCCTGACAAATAAAGCAATTGTTTAAATGCAGCGGTGTATGACGCTTCGCTTATACACCCTACCGTGCTCAAAGCCATTACACCCCAAAAGACACAAAGTTTTTACCTTGGCTTTTTCTTCGTGTCTTCGTGGTTAACCAATAAAAAAACCTCACCTCGGCAATTCTGAAACCCCCATCAGATATTCATCCACGGCTCTGGCGGCTTGCCGGCCTTCACGTATTGCCCAGACCACCAGCGATTGTCCGCGCCTCCCGTCTCCGGCGGCGAAGACTTTATCAACACTGGTGCTGTAGTGTTTTTCGTTGGCTTTTATCTGGCCGCGCCCATCCAGCTCAACACCGAGTTGCTTTAACAAGCCTTCATGTACCGGATGAACAAAGCCCATTGCCAGCAACACCAAATCGGCTTCCAGGGTAAAGGCGCTGTCGGGTTTTTCGCTCATTTTCCACTGTCCACCGTCCTGTTTCCATTCCACGGCTACGGCGTTAAGGTGGGTAATTTTCCCCTCTTTGCCGGTGATGCTTTTAGTGTTTGCACTCCAGTAACGGTGTTTGATGCCTTCATCATGGGAGGTGGTGGTGCGCAGTTTGTTGGGCCAATTGGGCCAGGTGAGCAGTTTGTTTTCTTTTTCAGGTGGTTCCGGCAAAATTTCAAGTTGCACAACCGATACTGCGCCTTGCCGAATTGACGTACCGATGCAATCAGAACCCGTATCGCCGCCGCCGATAACCACAACACGCTTGCCTTTGGCAGAAATGGCGACCTCATCAGGAATGGTATCGCCTGCGTTGCGTTTGTTTTGCTGACGTAAAAAATCCATCGCAAAATGTACGCCCTGGTAATCATTACGACCATCGACTTCTAAATCACGCGGTTTTTCGGAACCGATGGTTAAGACCACTGCATCGTATTCGGTGAGTATTTTTTCTACAGAAATGTCTTTGCCGATATTACAGTTGGGTCTAAACCTGACGCCTTCGGCTTGCATTTGCGCGATACGTCGGTCGATATGGGTTTTTTCCATCTTAAAATCAGGAATGCCATAGCGTAACAACCCGCCGATACGGTCATTTTTTTCATACAACACCACCTCATGCCCGGCGCGGGCCAGCTGTTGGGAGCAAGCCATACCTGCCGGCCCGGAACCTATCACGGCTACACGTTTACCGGATCGTTGAGCGGGTATCAGGGGTTTTACCCAACCCATTTCCCAGCCTTTATCGATAATGGCCCGTTCTATCGATTTAATGGTCACGGGTTGATCGGTTAAATTAAGCGTACACGCCGCCTCGCAGGGTGCCGGACAAATACTGCCGGTAAATTCCGGGAAATTGTTGGTGCTGTGCAAAACGGCCAGTGCTTCTTGCCAGTCGCCACGATAAACATCGTCATTCCATTCCGGAATAATATTATTAACCGGACACCCCTGATGACAAAAAGGAATGCCGCAATCCATACAACGTGCGCCTTGCCGTGCCATTTCTGCATCGCTGGGGGCTAACGTAAATTCCCGATAATGCTTGATACGATCACTTGGCGCTTCATAGCGCCGTTCGGCTCGCGGTAGTTCCATAAACCCGGTTGGTTTGCCCATCTCAATACCTTCTACAAAAAATGTTTACACAGTTGCGGTAGCTTCGCCTACAAGGATGTAGGCGAGGGGCGTTAGCAAGACGCGGTGGCTTGTTCTGCCTGAATTTGTTTAAGCGCGGCCCGGTAATCCACCGGCATCACTTTAACAAATCGTGGCAAAAATTCATTCCAGTTTTCCAGGATATGTTGCGCCCGTTGGCTGCCCGTATAGTGTTTATGATTTTGAATCAAACGCTTCAGGCGCTGGGCATCATGACGCGTCATGTCCGTCATGATATGGACACGCCCGTGCGTTTCCATATCGCCGCCTTGGTGCGCCACGGTTTCCAGCAGGTCATCTTCGACAGGAATCGGTTCAAGTTCAACCATGGCCAAATTACACAACTGGTCAAAATTAGTGTCTTTATCCAGCACATAAGCCACACCCCCCGACATACCGGCGGCAAAGTTACGTCCGGTTTTACCGAGTACGACAACCACACCACCGGTCATGTATTCACAGCCATGATCGCCCACACCTTCAACAACAGCAATAGCCCCCGAATTACGGACTGCAAAACGTTCACCGGCAACGCCGTTAAAATAACATTCGCCGCTGATTGCGCCATAAAGCACGGTGTTGCCGACGATAATATTTTCAGCCGGATCAATAGGGCAATCTTTGGGCGGATAAATGGCGATACGACCGCCGCTCATGCCCTTCCCTACATAATCATTGCCTTCGCCTTCAAGTTCTATACTAATGCCTTGTGCCAGAAAGGCACCGAAACTTTGTCCGGCCGTGCCTTTGACATGAATGGCGATAGTATCGTCCGGCAAGCCTTTATGCCCGTAACGCTTGGCGACTTGACCGGATAACATGGCACCAAAGGTACGATTAACATTACGAATCGGGGTATTGATGACAACAGCTTGCCCGTGTTCCAGCGCTGGCTGCGCCTGTGCAATCAAGACATGATCGAGTGCATGTTCCAAACCATGGTCTTGCTGTTCACGATGATAAACCGCCGTGGTGTTATCCACATCGGGTCGATAGAAAATACGGCTAAAATCCAGCCCTTCAGTTTTCCAATGAGAAAGCGCACGTTGCATATCCAACTTATCCGACCGTCCGACCATTTCATCAAAACTGCGAAAACCCAGCTTGGCCATCCAGCGGCGTACATCTCCGGCAATCATGAAAAAATAATTGACGACATGTTCGGGCTGTCCGGTAAAGCGTTTCCGAAGCTCGGGATCTTGCGTGGCTACACCGACCGGACAGGTGTTTAAATGACATTTACGCATCATCAAACACCCCGAAACAATTAAAGGCGCAGTGGCAAAACCAAACTCGTCTGCGCCCAACAAAGCACCAATGATAACATCACGTCCGGTTCGCAAGCCACCATCAACCTGCACGGCAATTCGACCCCGCAACTTGTTAAGCACCAAGGTTTGATGCGTTTCAGCCAGGCCAATTTCCCAAGGCAAACCGGCATGTTTGATTGAACTCATTGGACTGGCACCGGTGCCGCCGTCATAACCGGCAATGGTGACATGATCGGCATGGGCTTTGGAAACGCCTGCTGCGACGGTTCCCACGCCCACTTCGGACACCAGTTTGACGCTGATTCGCGCTTGGGGATTAACGTTTTTTAAATCATGAATCAGCTGCGCTATATCTTCAATTGAATAAATATCATGATGGGGCGGCGGTGATATTAAGCCGACACCTTGCGTGGCATGACGGACTTTGGCAATCACCGCATCCACTTTATGTCCCGGCAATTGTCCACCCTCACCCGGTTTGGCACCCTGACTGATTTTAATTTGAATGTCATCAGCATTGACCAAATATTCAGTGGTCACACCAAAACGTCCGGAAGCGACCTGCTTGATTGCCGAGCGCATGGAATCGCCATTGGGCAAGGGCGTAAAGCGCTCTGAAAGCTCGCCGCCCTCACCGGTATTGGATTTGCCGCCGATGCGGTTCATGGCAATCGCCAGGGTCGTATGGGCTTCATAAGAAATCGACCCAAACGACATCGCGCCGGTCGCAAAACGTTTGAGGATCTGCGTAACCGGCTCAACTTCTTCCAGGGGCACCGGATTTGGCTCTTCCTTAAAAGTCATTAAGCCACGCAAGGTGAGTAAAGCTTCGTTTTGCTCATCGATTAAACGACAAAAATCCGCATAACCTTCTGCACTGTTGGTGCGCGTGGCATGTTGCAAGGTGCTGATGGTGGCCGGTGTCCAGGTATGCGCTTCTCCGCGTATGCGATAAGCATATTCCCCACCGATATCCAGCGCATTTTTATACAACGGCGCATTACCAAACGCTAACCGGTGACGGCGCAGGGTTTCTTCGCTAATTTCAGGCAGACCGGCCCCTTCAATCGTGCTGGTGGTGCCGGTAAAATAACGATCCAAAAACGGTTCGGATAAACCGATGGCGTTAAAAATTTGTGCGCCGCAATAAGACTGATAAGTCGAAATACCCATTTTGGACATCACTTTTAACAAACCCTTGGAAACCGCTTTGACATACCGCTTATGCGCTTCGTACTCCGTCAGGTCGGATATATCGTGGCAAAGCACGGAAAGCGTATCAAGCGCCAAATAAGGATTGACCGCTTCCGCGCCATACGCTGCCAACAAAGCAAAATGATGGACTTCTCGCGCTTCACCCGTTTCGACAACCAATCCGACTTTGGTACGCAAACCTTCGCTGGTGAGATAGTGATGTACTGTAGAGGTTGCCAACAAGGCCGGAATGGCAACATGAGCCGCGTCCAAATCACGATCAGACAACGCCAAGATATTATTGCCTTCTTCGACCGCATTTTTTACTGCCAGACACAGCTTATCAAGAGCGCCTTCCATGCCGCTTGCACCTAAATCGGAAGGATAGCAAAGCGTAAATGTTTTCGTCTTAAACGCACCACCCGAACGGGCTTCGATGCGACGAATTTTTTCCAAATCCTGGTTGGTTAAAACAGGCTGTTCCACTTCCAGTCGCTTATGCGTTCCACCCTCGTCCAGCCCTAACAAGTTGGGGCGTGGACCAATGAGCGAAACCAGAGACATCACCAATTCTTCACGAATCGGGTCTATGGCCGGATTGGTGACTTGAGCAAAGCCTTGCTTAAAATAATCGTATAACAAACGCGGACGTTGCGACAGCACCGCCAACGCCGCATCAATCCCCATTGAACCGATGGCTTCCTGACCTGTTTGCGCCATCGGTTTTAAGATAAATTCAATATCTTCACGGGTATAACCAAACGCTTGTTGCCGATCTAAAAGCGTGGCCGCATCCGGTGCCATCGCTGAAATTTCGGGGGGCAGTTTGGAGACTAAAATGCGGGTTTTATCCAGCCATTCAGAATACGGCAAGCGAGCCGACAACTCCGCTTTTAATTCTGCGTCATCAATAATGCGGCCTTGCACGGTATCAATCATCAGCATTTTGCCCGGTTGCAAGCGCCACTTTTTGATAATTTTATGCTGAGGTATATCCAGCACACCCATTTCCGATGCCATAATTACAAAATCGTCATCAGTGACCAGGTAACGAGCGGGACGCAAACCATTTCTATCCAAGGTCGCACCAATCTGACGACCATCCGTAAAGGCAATTGCCGCCGGCCCGTCCCAAGGTTCCATAAGGGCTGCATTATATTCATAAAACGCCCGCAACTTTTCATCCATTAAAACATTGCCCGTCCAGGCTTCGGGAATAAGCAGCATCATGGCGTGAGCGAGTGTATAACCACCGGCTACCAATAATTCAACCGCATTATCAAAACACGCAGAATCCGATTGTCCTTCGGCAATTAACGGCCACAGCTTATGAACATCCTCGCCCAATACTTTGGACGCTATGGAATGACGACGTGCCGCCATGCCATTCATATTACCCCGCAAAGTATTTATTTCGCCGTTATGGGCAATCATGCGGAAAGGGTGAGCACGATCCCAGGTCGGGAAGGTATTGGTGGAAAAACGCTGGTGTACCAATGCCAAAGCGCTGACCATACGTTCATCAAGCAAGTCTGGGTAAAACGGTCCAACCTGGTTCGCCAGCAACATGCCTTTGTAAACCAAAGTACGCGTCGATAACGAAGGCACATAAAAACAATGGCCATTGGTTAAATTTGAATCACGAACGGCGTTTTCAACTTGCTTACGAATGACAAACAATTTGCGCTCAAAGGCATCCTGATCGGGGCAATCCACACCGCGCCCGATAAAAATTTGCCTGATAAAGGGCTCAACCAGCTTTGCCGATTCACCCAAGTCATGATTATCAACCGGCACATCACGCCAACCCAACAGCAGCGCTTTTTCTTGTGTAATGATTTCAGTTAACAGGGTTTCGCAACGTGTCCGGTCAGAGGCATCGCGTGGCAAAAACACCATGCCTACCGCATAGTCTCCCTCCGTCGGCAGTGACAATCCTTGTTTATCACACTCTGCACGTAAAAAAGCATCGGGCATTTGAATCAGGATTCCCGCACCATCACCCGCGTAAGGATCGGCACCGACTGCGCCACGGTGGGTCAGGTTGGTAAGTAAAGCCAAACCCTGCTTTACAATCGCATGACTTTTATGGCCTTTAATATGAACGATAAAACCGACCCCGCACGCATCATGTTCATGGCGTGGATCGTATAAACCTTGTCTGGCTGGTAACGTACTTTGACTCATGATCACCTCTAAAAGAATATTACAAAAGGGTTGCTATATCCCTTTACAAACCCTCGTCCTGCACTCGTGCCAAGGCTTCCACCAGAAGACGCAAACGGGCAAAACCACTAAATTATACGGATAACAAACAAGACTGTCAGGTAATGTTTTACAACACTTATTAAACAATCGCAAGCATTCAAAAAACCGTTATAAATTG
>JBAXXH010000175.1:0-7288 GCA_037127995.1 Methylococcaceae bacterium
GTCCAACAAGGTTTATCTGTCGCGATTTAGTTCATCGCTTCGATCCAATTTGGGTAGCGCGACAGATAAACGCTATTCGTTATGCAAAGTATCGAATTATGCAAAGCGATAGTTGTGCGAGCCAGTCACTGTCATGGTTTCATGGCATTGAAAGGCTCGCGAGCTTTGCATAATAATTATAGCGTTTTGAGGAATTGTAACAATGCGTCTGGAGCCTGATAGCGTGGGTGGTTAGAAAATGGCTCTTGGAGGCGTGCGAGTGCTTTATCTTTCATGTCCATATCCGCCTCGATGTACATATGTGTGGTTGTCGGATTTTCATGTCCTAACCAAAGTGCGATGACACTGATGTCTACGCCAGACTGGAGCAGATGCATAGCGGTCGAGTGCCTAATCGTATGAGGCGAAATACAACGCTTGTCCAAGCTGTCAATGGTTTTTGCTGCCGAACGAACGGCGAGCTTTAGACGCTCCGCCACATTTGTTCTCGTCATGGCGTTGCCGCTGCGGTTAGGAAGCAAGACGGCGTTGACATCCATTTGCGGGTTTAGTCGTAACCAAGCCCTGATCTCTAACACAGTTGATTTCCATAGCGGCACCGAACGCTGCTTACGCCCCTTACCGCGAAGATGCACGCAAGCAGCACCATCGAGTACCACATCCGCCACCTTCACCCCGATGATCTCCGATACGCGAGCTCCTGTGTTGTAGAGCAATCCCAGCAGCAAGTGATCTCGTTGGCTAGTCCAAGTTGCACCAAAGTCGCCGATCACAGCCAGCATTTCTTCGCGCGACAGGAATCCGAGCATTGGACGTTCAAAACGTTTCATGGGTACACCCAGCGCTCGCTCGACAACATACAACGATGACACATCATGACGTGCGGCAAACTTCAAGAACGCACGTAGCGCCGCAAGTCGTGCATTACGACTGCGAACGCAGTTATGTCGTTCATGCTCCAAATAATCAAGGAACGCCAAGATCAACTCTGGCGTGATGTCAGCCATGAGTAATGCAGTCGATGGTTTGCCTAGATGCTTTGACGTTTGGCGAATCGAGCAAATAGGAATCGACGCACAATCCGTAGCCGACTTTGTCTAGTTTTGGCAGTCAACCCTTGAGCGTCGCGCATGTAAGCATCAAAATTGCGCAGTTCTTCATCGACTGGATCTGTGGCCAATGCGGGAATAGGAATGGCACCGCTGTTGCGAAGCACCCTCAATAAATGTACACACGCAGCGTGTAAATCCCGCCGTACTTGAACGACAGGGGCTAGACAATCACAGACTGGTAAATGGTCATCCAGAAACTCAGCAATTGTGTCCTCGTTGATATTGCTTATAACAAGGTGCCGTAGTTTCATCCACCGCGCAAAGTGCGAGATGCAAGCAAGATACCGACGGATAGAGCTTGGAGGATAGTGGCCGCTTTCAAAATAAGCGACGTATGCATCAATGTGTGGCGCTAATGCGCTGTCAACTAACCAGCGCAGGTTTTTTTGTTGAGAATAATGTATCAAGTTCATGGCAGTCTCCATAAGTGGGGTATCCACTACGAACGACTGCAATAATTATGTCCACCTTAAAGATGCTTACTCGCCACGCAAGCTAATGATTAAAGCAAGTGATGGATTTACAAAAAGTGATACTTTGCATAATTCGATACTTTGCATAACGACCCATAGCTGCCAGTCAGCTATGAATTTACGCTTCCCTAAACCGGACAGTCGTGACGCGCTGCAAGCGACCACTATGTGTAAGTCTGAAGGAACTCCATTGGGTGAGTAATAGCGGCCAATTCTTTTGTCGGGGTCATGGAAACTCACCAGTGCTTTATTCTTTATAACCGGGTTGACCATCTACTAAATGAAGGTGGGTAAAATTCATTACTATTTCCAGATAGAGTGTGTATTTTTCTTCAGGACAAGGAAAAGACTATGTTCAGAAAATAAGCTTTCATCTCTCTGTGGATCAATGAAATAAGGCTTCTCGGCAAGCAAGTACCTATGTACTACACATGGTTCATGCCTAGACACCGCAATGTTTAGCTTAACATAAAAACCAAAGCAGTCATAGGCGGCAAATAACACAACGGTGGTCGTGTATGTTGATCAACGTAAAGCTAACCGGGCGCGGCACGTAAAGCTGACAAATAAAACCGCATTATAACCGCGCTCCGGTTGAGCGTTGTGTTAGGCAAAGTACGTTGTTCCTCATACGGCGGAATCGTTGGTGCGTTTCGTATTACGGGTTTTACCGATAGCACCCAATCCAACTAAAGCCGAACTAAATAACCACAAGGCAGCAGGAACTGGGACAGTGATTACTCCGTCATACAATTTCAAAGATGCAATTCGGCCGTCGGCGAATTCTAGTTGAGCAGGACCTGCAAGATTATCCGCAAAGAAGTAGAGTAAATGCCCGGGGTTGTTGGAGTTATCGAGATTAAGTTGGTCGGTATTGGATACAAGCTCTAAATTACCATCTAAGTAGGCTTTCACTTCACGAACCCCATTAACCACGAAGTTTGTGAGAACAACATCGTGGAAACCAGGTGTTGTATAAGTTGTTGACCCAGAAACGACGGGATATACCTGGAGTGTATTTTGCGGCGAAACATAAAATCCATTATCTGATTGCCGATTTTGGGTGTCGATAATACGCCTCCAACCGCTTCCAAATGCTGCTTGATCCAAAAATTCAAATCTTAATTCTACGGAATAGTTGTCATAAGCCACTAATCCAGTGGCATCCAGGCTCAACCCAGCATGCAGCGTAGGCGAGCTTCCGTCACCCGACCATCGGAAGACAGTCTGAGTCACGCCATTGACGATCGCTGTTTCAAAACTATTTTTGTTTAATGGATCTATAGAGACCAGATTTGGTGCGGAACCAGAATCGGCGGCAAGGCTATTATTGAAACTATAAGAAGCGACCAATGACGCCCCGAAGACATCTGTGGCCGATAACGCAGCAAGTGAAAGGATCGTTAATGCGAGAGTAGAACGAGACATAATATTTATCTCCTAGGTTAAGACATTGAGTTCGTAAGCAATGATGACATGTTTCAGTTGTCGAATCAATGGCGTCGGGCATGCTATTTATGCCCGACCCGGCTAAGATTTAAATTTGTGTTACTACGATTTGCGACGCGAAATGCCAATGCAACCAACAAATGCCGAACCGAACAGCCAGATAGCAGCTGGCAACGGCACTAGCGCACCGGCAGTGGCAACATTTAAATAGAACTGACCATTACCGTTTGATGACCCAATACTTTGAATATTTGTAATATCAGTTAGCAGAACAATTCCCCCTTGCCCAACTTGCTGATAAGCACCGAACACAGTACTAAGATCAGTACCTAAAAAAAACTTGGAAAATCCGTTACCAGTGATACCTGAAATTGCAGCATAACTAAACGAGTTAACCCCAGTCGTCAAAAAACTGGGAAGTATCTGCCCATTTGATACAGTTGCTGTCAAATCTGCCCAATCATAATCAAGATCATCAGATGCCATTGTGCCACCAAGGGCGCTTATATCAGCATTAATTGCCTTGTTGTATTGATTATTATAATAGCTATTGCCAAAACCATAATCGCCCATAAATAGAATACGTCCTCCCTGATTTAGAAAACCTTTAAGAGCATCTATCTCTGGTGATGTGTATGACTGAGCAGGTAAATAGGAAACAAATAAATTAGTGTTTTGTAACTCGGCAGCCGTTATAGTGGTGCTAGGACTAATAATACTTGATATGATGCCATGGCTGTTATAAAGATTATTAACAGGTGAAATTGATATTTTGTTAAGGGAAGTATCCTGAATTAGAACAGTGTTGGCCTGCGCCGGCGTCATATTCAAAGAGAATAAAACTGCTATTACTAAAAAGTATATTTTTTTCATTTTGACTCCACATTTATGGCTAGTTAAGTTATCAATGTCAATTAGACAGATTGTATATGTTTGCTGCGATTAAAACCGATAAAACCCATTAGAGCCGTGCCGAAGAGCCAAGCTGCCGCAGGAACCGGCACAGCAGCTACCGAGACAAAGTTAATGTTCAGGCTTTCAACATTACCATTCCAGGTGAGGGTAGCATTTTCTGTCAAATTATTAAATCCGCTAAAACTCAGTAAATTCAGCGCATTGTTTGAAATACTTTCCGCACTTAACACGGTGAAGCTGTAACCTGCCAAAGATAAAGGGTCGGTTCCTCCAAAATTGAAAGCTATATGGCTTCCTTGAGTAAAGTCGGCTATACCTTTGACGTCAAGAAAACCGAAATGGGTCGCGTCATTTATCCCGATATTCAGGATGCCGCCAGAGGAGAAAGTAACGCCTCCATTCACCGTGAGCTCACCCGGAGCGCCCACATGACCTGGATTGACAGAGCCGCCAGCGCCTACATTAAGTCCGGCTAATGTTGTGAGTGATCCAGTGCCATTGAGTACACCGCCATTTATTGCAACGCTTTTTTGCGAAATACTCCCGTCTAAAGTCAAGTCTCCAGCCGTTTGCGTGATAGAACCCGTATTGTCAACAATGCCTGTCTGTGTGACTACGAAGATAGCACTATTGTTGATTTTACCGGCGTTGCTCAGCTTGCCTGTGTTGTTAAAGATACTGTTGGTCTTGTTGCTCAGCGTACTGTTGTTGTCGTTGGTCAACGTACCGTTGTTGTTCAAAGTGCCGCCGGATGAGTTCGTCAGCCTGCTGCCCACTGGTATAAAGCCAGCGTTCATTATGCTTTTGTTATTCAGCGTGCTACCGACATTGTTTGTCAGCATACCTCCGGAGATGGTCAGATCAGCGCCGTTGGTCAACGTATTCACCGAACCACCGCCATTGTTTAGCGTACCGGTGTTTTGGAATCCGGCTCCCGATGCGATAGTAAGTGAGCCGCGATTGTTCTGAAGACGCTCTAATTGAATAAACCGGGCACCTGCTCCGCTCAGCAGTACGGTTGCGGCATTCGTGCTAATGTAATCTAAAAGAGGTCCGAAAGATGACGGTATACCGTTACCTATAAACAACATAGCCGTACCAGTTCCGGCAATAATGTTCCATGTTCCACCACTGAGCGTTCCTGATACTAGATTGGTAGCGCTTCCAAAAGATGCATACCCGCCTGATGTGATGGTCAGTGTGCCGCTATTACTAAATTTCCCTTCACCTATTATCGTGCCAGAATCGGTTATTGTGCTCTTGTTATTGTTAGTTAGCGTTCCGGTGTTAGTTAGCGTTCCGGTGTTAGTCAGTGTACTGGATATATCGTTGATCAGCGAGCCGTTGTTGGTCAGCGTACCTTTATTGGTCAGTGTACCTAACGAGTTTTTCAGCGTACCACCGGCGGCGTTGATCAAATTACCGATATTGTTCAGCGTATTGATATACGGCCCACTGATGTTGATCAGCGTACCATTGTTAGTTAGCGTGCCGTTGTTGTTAAGGGTGCCTTGGTTTCTAAAAAAATAGTTATTGGTCAGTGCATCGATGTTGGTCAATGTGCCTTCGTTTTCCAAATCATAGCTGTTAATCAGCGTACCTGAGTTGTTCAGTGCTACCCTATTGTCTAGTGTACCTTGATTGTTCAACGTACGACCATTGGCGTTGGTCAGCGTACCTTGGTTAACCAAGTTGCCTGAGTTATTCAGCGTACCTGTGTTATCCAGCGTACCCTTGTTGTTTAAGTAGCCGATGACGGCACCACTGGCATAGTTATTCAGCGTACCTTGATTGTCCAGCGTACCGAAGTTATACAGCTTACCGCTGCTGTAGTTGGTCAGTGTGCCGCCGGAATTGTTGGTCAGTGTGCCGCTGGAGTCGGTTTTCATCGTACCGTAGTTGTTAAACACACCATTATTGTTCAGCGTATTTTGGTTGTTCAGTATGTAGAGGTTTGCATTGTTGGGGTCTACAACGGCGTAGTTGTTTAGTGTACCGTTGTTGTTCAGCGTACCACTGTTGGTCAGCGTACCGTAGAGGGCAGAGGAAAGAATATTTCCTGGCACCAAGTCGTTGTTCAACGTACCGTTGTTGTTCAGCGTACCATAGCTGTTCAATTTATTATAATTGTACAGCGTACCATAATTGTCCAGCGTTCCAGCTAAAGGCAGCGTTTCTATCGTCAAAACCTTATAAGTTGCTCCTAAAGCTATGTTACTTGGCAACGCTTGAGCCTGTGATGTATAAGTAAAAGCAGCAGAAATAGCTACACCTAACGCAAGGTATGAAATCTTACGACGTTTGAACCGTGTTGTGATTTGATTAGAGATTGTAGAAGCAATCAGCGTTTTCTTCGGTTTCATGATTAATTTCCCCGTATAGTAAAAAAAGCCATATTTTAAAAAAAGTAATTTTTAGAGATTACATAACAATAGTTCGGACAGTTTTCATGAAATGATAGTCAGTAGAAAAATAACTATCTGAAAATCAACAACTTTAACTTTTTGAGTGAGATTTTTAAAATATTTTAAAATCAAACAGTTACAAAAACTGTCCGAACTATTCACATAAGCAATGTTATTTAAAGTACACTGGAAATAAAAAACTATTCGTAATAAAACGTAGGCAGCTAACTACATTCTTAAAAATCTAATACTCAGTCAGTCTTGTTGTCGAATACAGTTTCTTGAATTTTTACCCGCACATCTTCATTAGTAAAACGCCATCCCATAGGTAGAGCGATAGCATTTATTTTTTCTTGCCAAACTGCGATTTTCTTTACCAGTAATATTGATAATTCCCATTAGCTGTTGGTGAAACAAGATTATTGAAGATAAAAATAGACTCACCTGGCATGTCCGGAGTAGCGAGATATCCCCCTTTATTCTCAGAAACCGTTACTGCGTCGTTAAAATTGATGCCTTGCGGAGCCGCGACAATGTCATACCAATGATCATTTCCTCCATCCATTGCACTCCATTGTATTAGCGATGCTTGTGATAATTCAGACACACAAACCATCAAAAGCCCAATTACTAAACCGAATGATATTTTCATTTGATTCCTTGAGTGAGATTTAGCAAATCGATTTTGCTAAACAATTTTTGAATATCGATAGCTCTAATTCACCAACTCAATTAACGTATAAAGATATGAAAAAGGTCGGGCTATCGCTGTGATCATAACGATGGTCACTTTCGGCAGTCCGGCTTTCCGTTTGTATGGGATCCGCGACTTTCTGTCCCTACCTTACGATAGGTTTGGCATGGGTGAATTTATACATTCAATAAAAAAACATTGCAACCGACTGATTTAGTAGGATTTTGTCATCTATCCGTC
>JBAXXH010000176.1:0-7273 GCA_037127995.1 Methylococcaceae bacterium
CGCTAAGTGTAGTTTAAATCATTCTTATCTTGGCTGGGGTGCGGAATGTCGGTTAGATGGTCATCATACTTATCGTAAACAAATATCAGTAAGTGATAGTCCAACCCAAAAATTTTTTGAGAAGCTGACTTAAACGGACATGATGACTGAGGCTGTTTGATACCGGTGACCTTTATATCTACTCCAAGGCCAGGGATATCAATACCTGCAGCTGAATTGCCCTGCTTATAGTTATAGGTTAATTATAGGTGTCCGCCAGAAATGTAGTAAATTTGTGCTCAAGGCAGGTGCCTACTGCTTTTCCGTCAGTAACACCATAAAGAGATGGCTCATCGTAAACCGTCTCAATTTCTGCAAATTTTGCCGCTTCTTCTTGTAATATTTTAATCGATAATTCTGGCATCATATTTCTCTCGGATGATTTGGATATAAGATGCAACAGGCTCCGCAGGTGTTAGGTGATATAGGCAATTAATAAAAGCGCATTTAATCGTCAAAAAATCCAAATTAATAAACATTACTCTTGCAACCACTGAGCAACAGACTTGGCATAATAAGTCAGAATGGCATCGCTACCCGAACGCTTGAATGCCAGCAAGGATTCCAAAACAACCTGCTTTTCATCCAGCCAGCCGTTCATGGCGGCGGCTTTAATCATGGCGTATTCGCCGCTGACCTGGTAGGCAAAAGTGGGCACGCCGTATTGTTCTTTTACCCGGCGAATAATATCCAGATAAGGCATTCCAGGTTTAACCATGACCATATCAGCGCCTTCCTGTAAATCCAGCTGAATTTCACGCAGAGCTTCATCAGAATTGGCCGGATCCATTTGGTAGCTGTATTTATTGCTTTTGCCCAAGTTTCCGGCAGATCCCACGGCGTCTCTAAACGGACCATAGAAACTGGAGGCATATTTGGCAGAATACGCAAGTATTAAGGTGTTGGTGTAGTTTTGTGCCTCCAGGGCGACTCTTATTGCACCAATACGGCCGTCCATCATGTCCGAAGGTGCGACAATATCCGCTCCCGCTTCCGCATGTGACAAGGCTTGTTTAACTAACACCTCAATGGTTTCATCATTAAGGACATAGCCATTCTGATCAATCAGCCCATCCTGTCCGTGTGAGGTAAAAGGATCCAGAGCCACATCGGTAATGATACCCAATTGGGGAAAGGCTTTTTTTAGCGCTCGCACACTCCGCTGAACCAAGCCATCCGGGTTATAAGCTTCAGCTGCATTATCTGATTTTTGATTGGCAGGCGTTACCGGAAACAGTGCGATGGCAGGAATGCCCAACTGATAGATTTCTTCGGCTTCTGCAAGCAGGACATCCAGAGAAATACGGTTTACGCCTGGCATGGATGAAACGGGTTCTTTTTGGTGGGTGCCTTCCATCACAAAAACAGGGGAAATCAAATCATCAACAGTCAAATTATTTTCACGCATTAAACGCCGCGAAAAATCGTGATAGCGCATCCTTCTCATGCGTGTGTGAGGAAAATTGATGTTATTATATGTCATCTTATCCATGCTTATGGGTTTAGAAAAAATCAGAAGCTCGGGCCTGAGTCACTCAGCCGTTACGATTAACGATTATTGTATCAGGGAATATACTTACTGATATTTGAAAAATATGACAACTATACTCCGCGCGGAGTATACATACCAATGGCTTGAATTTAGAGGGTTTTATGATCATTAAACGCTACACATTATTTGTTTTTTTTGCAGTACTGATGATGGCGCTATCGCCCATTACCGGTCTAATGGCTGCTGACTTGTCGCCGCCACAACAAGCCATTGAACTTGCTTCGACAAAATTACAGCAAAAAATGCAGGATAAATCCTTTATCAAGGATTTTGCAAAGGTTACCCGGTTTGTTAATGAAACTATTTTGCCGAGCACTGATTTTGACAAAATCTCCGCATTAGTCTTGGGCAAACTTTGGAAAGACGCGACACAGGACGAACGGGAACGCTTTAAGAAAGAGTTTCAAACGCTGCTGGTAAGAACTTATTCTCGCGCCTTTGTCGAATTTAAAGACTGGTCGATTCGTTATTTGCCCATTGAAATGGAAGCTGACGCAACCAAAGTTATTGTAAAAACAGAAGTTTTACAGCCGGGTCTTCAGCCTGTTGCCGTGAATTACCGCATGTTGCTTAGTAACGGTGTCTGGAAAGCCTACGATATTATGATTGAAGGTGTCAGCTTGGTCACTAACTACCGTACGACTTTTACCAGCGAAGTTCAAACCAAAGGCTCATTAAGCGCCGTTATCGATAGCTTGGCAAAACGTAATACCGAAGCACTCGCGGCAAAAAACTCATAAAATTTACCGCAAGTTAAAGTAGCTCACAAGAATAAACCGCTACAGATTCACAGCATAAATTTATTTTTAATCTGTGAATCTGTGACAAGGCGTGTTGTTTTTTTTGACACGGTTAACCTTAGTCATTCCCGCCCATCGTTACGCCAAAACGGCTCACTGACCCAATCCTGCCAACAAAAACCCTCTAACTACCCATTTAAGTGATTGATTATCAACCATTATATAACACCTTACTCGATGCAAAAGCCGACACTTGGGTCGAACTATTACCCGGGCAACTTGCCAGTGCATTTACCACCAGCAAGCACGGCACACTGTCGCAATGGCAGAAGGCCATCGAGAACCTGCCACCATTGATCACTGCACAACGGTTACTGGAAGCTGATGATGTGCAAATAGGCCAATCAACGGATCTGCCTGAAGCCGATCTGCTGGCACTTAAACAGCAACTAAAAACACTGCATCCCTGGCGTAAAGGCCCCTACAATTTATTCGGTATTAAAATTGATACCGAATGGCGATCAGACTGGAAATGGGATCGACTAAAAAACCATATTGCGCCACTCAAGCATCGCCTGATATTGGATGTCGGTTGTGGCAATGGCTATCACTGCTGGCGCATGTTGGGAGCGGGCGCAAAAATGGTGATTGGCATAGACCCTTTGCTGCTTAACGTAATGCAGTTTCAGCTGGTTAGAAAGCTGTATGGCGAAGCGCCCGTTTATGTATTACCGCTAGGTATAGAAGATTTGCCTTATGGTTTAAAGGTGTTTGATACGGTATTTTCCATGGGTGTACTTTATCATCGCCGCTCGCCCATTGATCATCTTATGGAATTAAAAGACTGCCTTAATCCCGGCGGTGAACTGGTATTGGAAACCCTGGTTATTGATGGCGGACCGGGGGACACTTTATTGCCTGAGGGGCGCTATGCCAACATGCGTAATGTCTGGTTTTTACCCAGTTGTGAAACCTTGGTGAGCTGGATGAAACGCTGCGGCTTTAAAAATATTCGCGTGATTGATGTGACCCCAACCCGTGTTGAAGAACAGCGTAGCACTGAATGGATGCAGTTTCATTCACTCAAGAATTTTCTCAATCCAGAAAACCATCAATTAACCTGCGAAGGGCTGCCAGCTCCCAAGCGGGCTATTATTATTGCCAATAATGCTTAGGAGTCGCGTAGATCGCGTTAGCGACAGCCTAACCCGACAGAGATTATCATCATTTTTTGTGATAAAAAAAGTGTAAACTACTTTTGGGCTTATATGAAGGATACCGGCGATTTCCTGCAAAGAACAGACCCAACTGATTAAGCTGCTGCCTGATGGTTTGTTAAATAAATGTAATGCTCATTTCATTTATTTAACAAACCACTTGACTTATTTTTTAAAAAGATTATTTTACTCCACAATAATAACAGGGTTATTATTGGTAATTTAATTTTCTTTGAGGAAAAAAATTATGAAAAAGCTAATGAAAAAACTACTATTGCTATTATCTTTATTTGCCTTCAATGCATTTGCCACACCCGTTAACGTTAATACCGCTGACGCGAAGACCATTTCGGATGCACTAACCGGTATTGGCATGAAAAAAGCCGAAGCTATTGTAAAATACCGGACAGAAAAAGGCTTGTTCAAAACCGTTGAAGAGCTGACCAACGTTAAAGGTATCGGCGAAAAAACCCTCGCAAAAAACAAAAAAGACATCTTGATCAGTGATACGCCTGCCGTCGAAGCACCCGCAGTCACCGAACCCCAACCGGCCGCTGAGCCCAAGAAAGAGTCCAAACCCAAGTAAGTTAGCGACAACGTCTTCAAACCACTCACTCAATTGAGCGGGTGGTTTTGGATTGGGGTTATTGCCCTGCAAGGCCCATGGCGTGGCGCGTAAGCAGGGTTTTTGCAGCAGGAATATGATCCAGTAAAGCCAAGCCGATGTTTCTGGCCAATGCCAATGCCAGCCACTCATTAGAAAAAATCTTTACGACGGCATCCGTAAAACCAATCGTCAGATCATGATCTTTCTTTCTGGACAGGGCATACTCATTTAAAAAGTCGGCATCACCAATATCTTTATTCTGCTCATGCTGCTTAACCAGCATTCCAGCCAGACTCACCACATCCCGCAACCCCAAGTTAAAGCCCTGACCGGCAACGGGATGTAATTGATGCACGGCATTGCCTATAATCACCGCCCGACCGGTCACCATTTTATCTGCGCGTATCAGCGATAAGGGAAAAGCTCGCCGGGGTGCGGTTAAACTAAGAGCGCCCAGCTTAAAACCAAAGCACTGTTGCAACTCAGCCAGAAAATCCGCCTCGCTACCCAACATTAAAGCATTTGCATCTTCGGTGGTGCGCGTACAAACCACGGCGCACTGGTTTTTGGCGATAGGCAATAATGCCAGCGGCCCCGAAGCCGTAAAGCGCTCGAATGCCGTATTTTTATTGGGAAGTGTTGATTTTACCGTGGTGACTAACGCGGTTTGACCATACTCTGTGGTTTGCCGGGTTATATCCAGCAATTGACGGACCGATGACAAACCGCCATCTGCACCCACCAATAAGCTGGCCGATATATTTAAGGAGTCATTACCCTGCTTTAAACTAACACAAACGGTATTATCACCTGACATCAAGCCTACCACACGGGCAGGCGAAATCAGTTCTATACCGGCTTTGGCAGCCCGATCAGCAACATGGCTTTCAATATCCCGCGCACTAATCACATAACCCAAGGCCTCAACACCTTCCTTTTGTGCAGACAAGCGCGTTTTGCCAAAATGCCCCCGATCAGAAATATGAATCTGTTTTATCGGGGTCGCAGCATGACTGATACCTTGCCAGATATCGAGCTCGTTTAGCATCATGACCGTTCCTGCCGCTAAAGCCAACGCCCTGTCACCTGCTGACGAGTCGTGTAATTGTTCGCGCGTATTAGCTTCAACAATAGCCATTCGCAATCCGGTGTCTTTTAACGCCAGCGCCAAACAGTTACCGGCCAAGCCACCACCGACAATGACCAAATCATAATCCTGTTGCATTAGATCACCTGCATTAATGCTTCAATTTCTATTATTGATTTAGGTACGCTACTGGTTAAAACTTCATAACCTTGAGCGGTGACCAAAATATCATCCTCAATGCGTATACCTATACCACGCCATTTCTCGTCTACTGTTTTACAGTCAGCCGGTATATATAAACCAGGCTCTACCGTTAAAACCATACCGGCTTCCAACAAACGCCATTCCTGATTAACTTTATAATCACCCACATCATGCACATCCATACCCAGCCAATGGCCAATCCGGTGCATATAAAACTGTTTATATTTTTCATCTTTAATCAGTTTTTTCAGCTTGCCTTTAAGCAAGCCCAAAGACACCAAGCCTTTGGTGAGTACTTCAACTGAAGCCTCATGTGCCAGATTCCAAGGCAATCCGGGTTTGATTTGTTCAAGTGCGGCCGACTGGGCATCTAAAACCAACTGGTAGAGTTGTTTTTGCGGCTCGCTGAAACGTCCGGAAACCGGAAAAGTCCGCGTAATATCGGCGGCATAATGGTCGCACTCCGCGCCGGCATCAATAAGGAGCAAATCACCACTTTTTAATTTGGACGCATTTTCAGTGTAATGCAACGTACAGGCATTTTTGCCGCCGGCAACAATGGAGGGATAAGCCACCGCACGCAGACCATTTTGAATAAAATGATAAATAATTTCGGCTTCTATCTGATATTCATACAACCCCGGCTTGCAAGCCTGTATCGCTTTAATATGGGCGTTTGCCGAAACCTCTGCGGCACGGCGCATGAGCTTAAGTTCGCCAGCACTTTTAAACAAGCGCATTTCATGCAGAATAAGCTCTAAAGAAACCAACTCACCCGGTGCTACAACACCGGTTCTGGATTGACTACGGATATGATTTATCCATTCCAGCAAGCTATGATCCAGCTCTGAATTACGCCCCATGGGATAAAAAACTTTCGTTTTGTTTTCCAGCAGACCCGGCAAAATATCATCCAAGTCATCTATGGGGAAAGAGTCATCGGCCTCGTAATGCGTAATAGCACCTTCCAAACCGGAATGAGCACCTTCCCACAAGGTTTTTTTTTCATCAAATTCGCGGCAAAATAATATATATTCACCCTGCTCACGTCCGGGGATAAAAACCGCCAAGGCATCCGGCTCATTAAAGCCGGTTAAATAATAAAAATCACTATCCTGCCGAAAGGGATAATCCACATCCCGGTTACGTGTGCGAATTGAAGCACTGCCTATTAGCGCAATATTACCTTGACCTACGCTCTGTATTAAACGCTTGCGGCGTTTTTTAAATTCACTTTGTTTCATATTATTCTTGCCACAGTTCATTACCATCATCGCTGCTGCCTAGCTCATCGCGCAGCAACAGTACCGCTGATCTTAGGTATTCAGTAATTTCCATTAACGCATGCTCATCTTCATCGCCTTCTGCATCGGCGTCAAGCTTGGTAAATTCGGCAATATCTTTCAGTATTTCGCGTGCCTCTTTTGACCATTTTGAAGCAGCACCGCCTGAGCTGACGCCCAATAAAAACCCCCGGCACCAACCTTTTAACGCTTCCACCTGCTCAGTCAACGGCGCATCATCTTCCGGCAAAAACAGGTCAAACTCAAACTCATCACTGCCCAGTAAGCGCCTTGTCTCCTCAAATAGCCTGACCAACACGTATTTATTTTCATCCTGCACAGAATTGCTATAATGCAACAGTTCAGCCAACCAAAGCTCGCTTTGCGTTTGTTCATTGACGCATAACATACCGGTTGCCATGCCATGAGCTTCAGCGGCCGACAGCTCGGCATCGCTTTGTACAATTATTGCGTTACACGCGTTATAAGCCATAAAAAATTCACTATCACTAAAAGAAAAATATTGCTTATGCTACCATTGATA
>JBAXXH010000177.1:0-7056 GCA_037127995.1 Methylococcaceae bacterium
TAAGTAAGCCAAGGTTCTGCCACAGGCGAAAAAACACTGACCAAACCCCGGCCATAATCCGGAAAAATAAGATACACGCCGGATAGGATCAAAAACAAAAGAATGATCGTCGAATAAAATCCAAACGTTTTATGTAAATCGAAGTTAAGTCTGGCAGAACTTGCATTTCGCTTGATTGTCAATGCCTTCTTGAGCTTACCGGGACTGGGCCACCATAAAATCAAACCGGTTAACACTGAAAACAGTAACGCCAGTCCGATAAACCCTACGATAGTCATCCCCATTGATCCTAACGCCAAGCTATAGTGAAAGCGCAGGATAAAATCCATTAACGGGTCACGCCAGGGGCGTTTAAAATCAATCAGCAAGCGTTGCCCGGTCACCCGACCGGTGTAAGGATTGATCAATATCTGATGTCTTTCAAGATCATTTGCTCCCGGAGACGGTTGTTCAAACCATAATTGAAAAGCCAGTCCTGGATGCCTTGGAAAATCCAGATTAATAGCTTTTCCATCGGAAGGCAGTGCTTTCAATCCTTCCGCAACAATGTCATCCAATGGCTTAATAGTGTTTTCATTAGTTATTGGCACAGTCATCAACCCGGGATTCAGCCACTCATCCAACGTTGAACCAAACGCAAGAAAACTCCCGCTAAGTCCAATTAAAACGAACACCGCTCCGGCAAACAGACCCAGATACAAATGCAGCTTAAGCCAAAACTTACGACGGGATTTTTGAATTAGATCCATAGTCAATTATTACAAATATCGAGATTGGTTTAACGGCTTCGCCTAAAGTGGGTATCGTTAATCCAACAAAATTCATGATGCATAAAGGTTGGGTTGCAAAAAAACCAACCCAACCTACTGCCGCTACTCGTTAGAATTCCAACTTAACCGACCCCATGAACATCCGTGGCGCAGCGACGCCAATCATACTGCCCGTATTGGTTCCAGAATAATAATGTCTATCCAGCAGGTTATTGGCATTAAGCTGAAAGGTCACATGCTTTCCAGCCACTTTAATACCATAACTGGCTAACAGATTCATGGTCACATAACCAGGCAGTTGGAAGTTGTTATCGTTGGTACCTTCGTTTGCACCGGAAGCTATGATGCCGCCGCCTAATTTTAAACCATGTAAACGGGCATTTTGGAAATCATAAGTATTCCATAAGCTGCCATAATTACGGGGTGTGTTATACAGTCGGTTTCCTGAATCATCGCCAATCCCTCCGTTATAGCCAACGACAACTTTGGCATAGTCCAAAATGGTGTAAGCGGCAATCGTTCTTAAACCCGGCAAAGTTTCACCCGCCACTTCAAATTCATAACCACGACTTTCCTGCTTGCCTGTGGTTATTTGTAGCGTTGGATCGTTTGGATCGGCAACAGCCACATTCGTTTTTGTCAAATCAAAATAGGCAAACGTTGTCGATAACCGCTTATCAAAGAACTCGGCTTTAGCACCCAGCTCCCATTGATTAGCAAGCTGTGGTGGCAATATTTTCTGATTTGGGTTATTAAACATACTGTTTGAAACACCGAAATTTTCACTGTAATTACCGTAAACCGATAACCATTGTATTGGCTGCCATAACAAACCACCGCGTGGACTGAAATGATCATCCGTGGTTGATACGGTTCCGGCATCCAGATATTGATTACTGGTGGCGTTGTCATAACGCACACCTACGTTGCCATAGATATTGAACGGGAACTTGATTTGATCTTGAACATACAAACCATACCACTCCTGATTGAAGTTAGGATTGGTTGTGAAAGCAGAAGCCCCAGGGTTTGTTGTGGTTTGATAAGTAGGGTTAAAGATATTAAAATTCGCACCTTCGGGGTACGCTGCGCAACAGGCGCCTGCCCCTTGGTTATCAATGACAAAATAGTCAAAGCCCCAAAGCGTAGAATGCTCCAGCATCGCTGTATTAAACTTGCCGTCTAAGTTAAGGGTGGTGTAATAATTTTGTTGATGTGTAATACCGTTGTTGAACCCCCGGTTACCATTGGAAAAATCGGCATTAACGTTAACCAGATTGCCCGCAGCATCTGGTTGCCCGAAAAAAAACGTAAAATCGGTTCTTTTGTCCAAAAATTCCGCACCAAAACGATGGATCAGCTTCCATTTATCATTGAACGCATGCGACCAATTAGCACCCACATACGTTCTATCGCCGACATTTTTGTTGTTTAACGGGTCACCGATTTGCCGATTAATGGGTACGGGCGCTGGACGGTTACCCATCGGTGGAATACCCGAGTCACTTTTGTCATTAAAATGTTCGTAGGTAATATCCAGGTTGGCCTGAGTACGATCGGAAATATTCCAGGTGAAACTCGGCGCGATGAAAAAATCATCGTTTTTTACAAAATCACGATAAGAATTAGCGTTTTCATAGGATAAATTGACTCGATAAAGCAGTGTGTCATCTTTAGTTATTTTACCCGTTGAATCGATGGCCGTCCGATACATGCCGTAGGAACCAAATTGTTGCTGTATTGAGTTATAAGAGGTTGCCAGCGGCCTTTTTGTGACCAGATTGATAACACCACCCGGTTCGCTACGTCCATACAAAATAGAGCCCGCGCCTTTCAGCACTTCAATGCGCTCCAGATTGGCGACTTGACGTTTAGTCGTGCCACCACCCAATGCCGAAGGCAAAAGAAAACCATCCCGATACAAATTGGTGTTTTGAAAACCGCGCATCATAAACACGTCGCTCTGTCCACCATTGGTCCAGCTGGACTGTACGCCCGCGACGCTGGTTAGCGCCTCATCAAGTCGAGTTACCTGCTTGTCTTTTAATACCTGCTGAGTTACCACGGATACCGAGTAGGGAGTCTCCATAATCGGCGTATCAGTTTTGGTGGCCGTGCTGGCGTTGGTAGCTTGATAGCTTGGGTTATAGGGATCGTTGGGATCTTGGACGGCTTCCCCCACCACCGTCATCGGCTTTAAGGTGATTTCTGACGAGGGTGATGCAGCGGGTTTTCCGGTCACGGTAATCAGGGTTTTATCAACCACTTTGTAGTTAAGACCACTCTTGCCCAGCGCAATATTCAGTGCTTGCTGAGCCGTGTACTTGCCCTTAACAGGGGCCGCACGCACACTCTTAACCGTTGCGTCAGAATAAATTAACTTGGTATGAGCGGATTGGGCCACACTATCCAGCGTAGCGGATAAGGGCTGCGCAGGCAGGTCAAAGGTATAAGTTGCATTCTCACCAGCGTAGGCATTGCCTATCAGTAATGGCGTCATCAACAGCCCGCGCTTAATCAATTGATACGATTCGATTTTGCGCATGATGCGCTCAGCGTTACTCGTCGTGATAAGGGGTAGGTTCTTCACCATGTTACTTTCCAAGGTTTGGTTTTAGTCAGGTTATCAACGTTGTTAAACGCCTTACTATTAATAACAAAGCAAAGTGACTGAACTGGACATTTTGTTGAAAATAATTTTTTGGTGAATTGTTTTTACGTTGTTTTATCGCCCCCGTTTTATGTTTATTTTGTATGATGGTGATTATTTTTCGGTGTGCAGCCCAAAATATGGGGTTCGTTAACGCAGCTTACCCTGGCTGGTCTAATTTTTTAGCACCCGCCTTAACTGAATTTGTTGGCCGTTACGTTTCGCCTGGACAGGCAGCATAGCTTCAAGGGCATGTAGAAACGGATCAATATCAGTTGAATCAAAAGTACCGCTAAGGGTCTCATTTGCTAACTTTTGATCAGAAAACGTAAACTGAACCGGATGATAGCGCTCTAATTCAGCGGTAACTTCGCTCAATGGTGTGCGCTTGAAGACTAATTGCCCATTCACCCAGGCCATAAACTGGTCCCCCCCCCTCCACTGTTTTTAACGGGCCTAACCCCGTCTTTTCTTTATAACTGCGCTGGTTGCCTGCGACGAGGCGTTCATTATCCATACCCCTCGCGTCACTCAGTTCAACTTCGCCTTCCAATACTGAAATAGTGGCACCTTCCGTTTGCTTCCGGACATTGAATCGGGTGCCGATATCACGAATAGTTAAATCACCCACCTTTACGGTAAACAGGCGCAGACGATTGTGGCTAACCTCAAACAGCGCTTCACCTTGCGTTAATATGACATTACGCTGCAAAAAGGACATTCTGACCGAAACACGGGTGTCCGTATTTAAATCGATATGCGAGTTATCCGCCAAGTCGACACGACGGTACTCACCTATCCTAGTAGCATAAGTGATCGTTTCTGCACTATATTCCGACCATGCGCCACCGAGCAAGGCCGTCGAAAAAATAACAAAAGCCCACGCTGCTAATTGGGCGGCATTTGGTTTTGAAGGCTTTGCCGAACGGGCCTTAGCCAAGCTGGGTATGGGTATAAATTTAAGATCATCCATATTAGCCCATATACTTTCCGCTTCTGAATAAGCGGCGCGATGATTGGTGTTTTTTTTTAACCAGCTTTCAAAGCGAGCCTGATCCTCCGAGGAACACTGTTCCGATTGCAATTGCACAAACCATTCGATAGCTTGTTTTAATTGCTGGGCGCTGTATTGTAATGAAGATGACCTTATCATGGCTTTTTCGCCTCCCAATTTTCAGTGCTTTGCATACATTGGTGGCAATGTAGCATCGCATGGACCAAATACCGCTGGACTGTTTTTTCTGAGATACCCAGTTTATCGGCGATTTCCCCATACGTTAATTCGTCAATTTTACGTAATAAAAACACATGCCGATATTTTTCCTGCAGGGAATTGATGGCATTTAGCAATATTTCACATTGTTGGCGTAAGGAAAGTATTTCATCAGGCAAATGCTTTGGGCAAACCAATTCATCATTGAGAGGAGCGCCACTGTTTTTAGCTTGCCGCTGCCATTTCAGGTAATTAAGCGCCAAACGATCAGCGACACGGAAAAGAAACCCACTCAGGTTTTCATCATGCTTAAGTGCATTATCGCGGAGTAATCGCAGATAAGTTTCCTGACACAAATCCTCAGCCGTATCAGGACACCGAATTCTGTACACCAAAAATTGGGTAAGCGCTTCCCGATGGTCTTGAAACAGCTTGCCAATCTGATCGTGATTAAGTACTAGGCTTGACATTGTCTGGTCTCCCGCATATTTTCCATTGTCTTGTTTCGATTGCTAAAACGGTTTCATCTTTTTGCTGAGCTTTACCTGCAGTTTTGAGACCAACGGTTTGGATTTAGCAAAACCCGCCATCAATCTAGCAAGTTATATACCATAATATTTTTATTGCTAAGTCTCAAAGGGGCTATAGGAGTTACTAAACAGTTTCCTACGGTTTATGGTTTGACAGGTTCATACAAGAATCAATTTGTCCCATGTACTTTATTCATAAGCTATTCTTGTAAAGAAGCTTATCGAATATGAAAGTCAGAGATTTCTGATATATTCTAAAAATTAATCTTTACTGCGTTTTAAAAAAGTTGTGTTGAGGTATTGGATTATTAATTCAAATAAGCCGGTCACCGGAAATATAAGTTACGCGGTTGAAACACTCAGTTTTTTTAGACAGGCATTCAAAAAACTGTGTCATATGACACAATCAATTGGGTTAAATAACACAGTTTAATTAATCGGGTTGTTTTCTGCCAAGATGTGTAGTTACGGGGTATTGTTGAATAAAGTCAATCAGGCCACTGAAACTGAAAAATCGTAACGCTTAAAAAAAGCAGTTGAATTTCCTTTAGAGATAGTTGCTTCAATCAATGTTTAAGCATGAATTTGTGGATCCAAACTATAAACGTTATCGGTGTTTAAAAACAACATGTGGCAGATCGTAAGATTTCGCAAGAACACGCTGTTGTAGTCCGTGAATGTGCTGACAAAGAATACGTTGTGTAATTTCCAAAACAAATCCGCATGCAGTATCCTGGTTGTCCCGCTCAAGAAGCTAAAGCTATTGCTGACCATGCTTGCCAGAAATATAGTGGGCGCGTCGGTCGATCTTCTGCGGCGAAGACGTTCGACGTAGAGACCATCGAACTAGCCGTGAAAGCACATGTTCGCCACAAACATACACACTACGATCAGCTTCTGTCGAACGGATGAGGGCGAACCGAAGCAAGATCGGCCATAGCGAAGAAGTTGGGCAAAATTGTCAGCGAATGGAGCAGAAAATTGCCTGACAAACTACCAAGTCTGGTTTTATACCCTTTTTATGGAGGAGGCTCATTGCCCTTGGTTTAGGTCGTTTTCAGCACGTCACGACTGTCCGCGGTTTAGGGAAGCATAAAATCATAGCCGAATGACGGCAGTGGGTCAGGTAGAGACTATGATCTCGTTAAAAATATTACCATTCTGAATAGCCGTTATTGAGATTGGCTTTTTGAAATGGACGAATAACAGGTCCCGGCCATCAACTGAGGATCGCGAGTGGCGGCTTTATGGCGATGAATGTGGCAGAATGAAGTTTGGCAATGTGCTATTACTTTTGACGGTGGTTTCGTTTTGCTTACTGTTTTGGCATTTTGATGCCATTAAAAGCCACTAAAATCAAGGGACACTGTTTTGAACATTAGACATTTTGGCTCATTTTGTCACATTCATGGGGTGCTAATCTCAGAAATAAAAAATGCGTGATATAACACACAAATAAGTCAAATGACTCATTTATCTATTGTTGACCTGTTTTTTTATATGGTTTATTAGAACATAAAAAATATTTAACATACTGAAATACATAAAATTATTCAGCTATCAGTAATTTATGGCGTTATTTTTGCTTTAATATTTAGTGCCTTAAATACTTTAACACCTGAAACACGGGACATGGATAAATTTTGAATTTTCATCAGACTAAAAATAGGTAACAATATGAACAGGAAATTAAAAAAAATGAATAGAAAATTACAGCAGATTAATATCGTTTGCACAGCATTGGCTGCGGGTTTGTTATGCGCACCAGTTTACGCTGACCAACAAGAAGCTGACCATAAAGAAATCGTCCTCCAAGCGGACACACTGTTCGATGGCACAAAGATATACACAGGAGCAGGCCCTTACGCAGTTCGCGTCGGGTCAAATGGCAAA
>JBAXXH010000178.1:0-7053 GCA_037127995.1 Methylococcaceae bacterium
ATTGTGCCTACGTTTACGTGAGGCTTACTTCGTGAAAATTTTTCTTTGGCCATGATTCACACACCTAATAACAATCGCAATAAAACTTGGAGCTCATAACCGGATTTGAACCGGTGACCTCTTCCTTACCAAGGAAGTGCTCTACCAACTGAGCTATATGAGCTTAATCTCAGAAATTTGGAGCGGGTGATGGGAATCGAACCCACGTGATCAGCTTGGAAGGCTGGAGTTCTACCATTGAACTACACCCGCAGATTTTTTAAATTCAAGATGATGATGGTGGAGGGGGGAGGATTCGAACCTCCGAAGGCAGAGCCGGCAGATTTACAGTCTGATCCCTTTGGCCGCTCGGGAACCCCTCCTATATCGGGTAAGCTGACTATTATCTTTTATCAGGAAACGTCTGTCAACGAATTATTTACTTAACTTTACCAGAAAAAGATTCAACTTATTATTTTCAATGCCACTATAGCAAATAGACACAACCTAAAATACAAACAAAATCCATAAAAATCAACATCCTTTGCCAAATAACACAGGATATTGGAAATCATTGGCAATAACCACTAATGCCTTTGAGACAAGCCACGAACACCAACCAATAACCCCCCATTAAGGCATAGGGTCGAGTAGACCGGTTCCTCTCAATGAAGTCAGCTCCATTCATCTACTGATACTTTTGTTGGTACACCCCACCGCTCGCGGTTACTACATGATCGCAAATAGTTTCGCTGTATATCGTTTATTGTTACCAAGTCCCTCACAGAACCGTGCTTGCGCTATTTACGCACACGGCTCTTAGTTAGAACCATTTTACCAAGTTAGAATAGATTAACCATGATTCGTGGTGTCGGCAGAGGATAACGCATTAGCAATTTGGTAAATTTCTCCCAACTATAACATCCCCGTTTACCTCTCCGATTCAGCCATTTGTAAAGCATCCCCGCACTTCATAAAAGTTGGCGTTGATCCCTTGGCTGTTGTCGGTAACACCATTGTCTGGCGTCAACTATCTTGTCCGGTTCGTGTCAATTAGGCGATTTCCTGAGAAGAATATACCCAACTTGCTGGTATTTTTGCCCATTTTTTGCGTTGTAAAAATAGTTACGTAGCTTGCTATGCTCCTATTTTTACGCCATAAAAATGAACAAAAATCCTGCGCCATTCGGGTATATTCATTCTCGGATATCCCCTTAAACCAGATTAATTCACAGATAAAGAACTTAATATGCCGATATTGAACCATCCTTCATTTCTCGATTTACACTTTTTGCAATACAGTCACGTAGATCGGGTTAGCGACAGCGTAACCTGACAAATCTACGTGAATATTATCATTTTTTCTGAGAAAAAAGCGCCAACTATTTTTGTAGCTTCTATGAAGGATGCTTGATCTTGGGGCAATTAAGAATTTAATTTATTCATTGCAGCGGCCATATCACCGACAACCATTTGCCCCACAAAACTTCTACTAAAATCGAAAGCGTTAAGCAACATTTCCCATTCCGGCTTCGACGGCGAGGACAATACAAAATCCGCAACTACTTTTCCGGCCGGAGGACGACCAATACCTACCCTTAGCCGATAAAATTCTTTTGAACCCAAATGCGCAATAATATCTCTTAAGCCGTTATGCCCCGCATGACCGCCGTCTTTTTTGAGCTTTACGACACCCGGATTAAAATCCAGCTCATCATGAACAACGAGGATCTCTTCAGGAAGTAATTTGTAATACCGCACGACTTTCCCTACAGATTGGCCACTTCTATTCATAAAAGTATCCGGCTTTAACAGCATGACTTTACTGCTTGCAATGCTGACTTCTGTAAAAAATCCTTGAAACCGGGTCTGATTAGACCAAGCACACCCCAGCTCTTGCGCCAAAGCGTCTAAAAACAAAAACCCGGCATTATGCCGGGTTTTTTCGTACTGCTGACCTGGATTACCCAAGCCAACGATAAGCTTAATCATCTTTAATCTATAAATGATGATTTAGACAGCCGCACTATCGTCCTTACTGGCTTTTGAAGCCATCATGGAGACTACAGGCAAATCATGCTCTGGACCTTGAGCCAAAACTACAATTTCGATACCTGCCGGCAATATAACATCTGAAAGATGGATGGTTCCGCCGATATCCAGACCCGCCAGATCAACCTCAATAAATTCAGGCAATACTGAAGGCAAGCATGACACTTCTACATCAACCAGGGAATGAGTTGCAATGCCGCCTTTTTTTCCACCGACCGAAGTATGCTCATTGATAAAATGTAACGGGACATGCACCTTTACAATCTCGGACATACTGACCCGGAAAAAATCCAAATGTAAAATCTGAACTTTTGCGGGGTGACGCTGGACACCTTTAAGGATCGCTTGCTCTGTTTTTCCATCAACAGTAATATCAAGAACATGCGAATAAACCGCTTCATGCTCAAGATGCTTAATCACTTCATTATGGTTTAGCAACAGCATTTGAGGCTCTCTGTGACCACCGTAAATCACTGCGGGCACATTACCTTGACGACGCACGCGCTTTGCTACGCTCTTACCTGATTGCCCACGACTTTCGGCAACAAATTCAAATACTTTCGACATTTTTCCTCACCATTTTTATGAAGTCCGCACCCTAAGGGCACTAACATTAAATTCTATCAATCGACTATAATTTACGCACTGTCAATCCACGTAAAGCGAACTGACCGACTCGCCCACTGCAATGCGTCTTATAGTCTCAGCCAGCATTTCTGCAACACTAAGCTGCCTTATTTTCCCTGACTCAACCGCATCTTGATTCAGTGGTATGGTATCCGTAACAACCAACTCATCAAGTTCGGAGTTATTCAAGTTTTTCATGGCCGAACCAGACAACACAGCATGCGTACAATACGCAACCACTTTTATTGCGCCGTGTTTTTTCAATGCGGCAGCGGCATGGCATAAAGTGCCCGCAGTATCGACCAAATCATCGATTAACACGCAGGTACGCCCATCAACATCACCAATGATATGCATTATCTCCGATACGTTAGCTTTCGGTCTACGCTTGTCTATAATGGCAAGATCGGCATCATCAAGTCGCTTGGCAAGCGCACGCGCCCTGACCACACCACCAACGTCCGGCGAAACAACAATCAGATCTTTATATTGTTGACGCCACACATCCCCTAAAAGAATGGGTGACGAATAAACATTGTCCACAGGGATATCAAAAAACCCCTGGATCTGGTCGGCATGTAAATCAACCGTCAAAAGACGATTCGCGCCTGCCTGCTCAATCATTTTAGCAACCAGCTTGGCACTAATTGGCACCCGCGCTGATCGCGATCGTCTATCTTGCCGTGCATAGCCATAATAAGGCAATACCGCAGTGATTCGTGATGCCGACGCACGCTTGAGAGCGTCAGTCATTACCAACAATTCCATTAAGTTTTCATTAGTTGGGGAACAGGTCGGTTGAATTATGAAGACATCCTTACCACGGACATTTTCTTCAATTTCTACCGCGATTTCTCCATCACTAAATCTACCGACAGTCGCCATCCCTAAGCGCATATTAAGCTTCTTAACTATACCGTCAGACAAAGCCAGGTTAGCGTTTCCAGAAAACACCATCATAGAGGTGTCATTCATTCAAGCACTCCCACACGAATTTTAACTTAATGAATAAAAATGGCTGGGTCGCAAGGATTCGAACCTTGGTATGCGGAGATCAAAACCCCGTGCCTTACCGCTTGGCGACGACCCAATAATTAGGATATATATTTACCTATCTTCAACTTTGAAAACAAAGGTGACTCATTCAAACCCTTAGCCAAATAAACCTGCCACTTATTAATTTTAAGCGTCTGATAGGCATTAACTGCGGCTTCTTTTGAATCAAACTGTGCAAAAACACAAGCCCCTGTTCCGGTTAATCTTGCCTCTGAAAACTCAGACAAGGCAACCAAAGCATCTTTTACAGATGGGTATCGCTGACAAACTACTTTAACACAATCGTTTTGGTGTTGGCCTGCTATAAAGTCGGCTATTTTGATTGATTTACTATTCCGTGTCAAACTTTTAGATGAAAATATTTCTTTTGTATTCACATGACACTCGGGCTTAATAACGACAACCCATTGCTCGGGAACACTTATTGCCTCTAATTTCTCACCAACACCTTCTGCCCACGCTGAATAACCATAGACAAAGACCGGCACATCTGCACCCAACGTCAAACCAAGCGCCATCAACTTTTCTACTGATAACTGTAAGTCCCACAATTTATTTAACACCACCAAAGTAGTTGCGGCATCAGAACTGCCACCGCCAAGACCGCCGCCCATGGGCAGGTTTTTTTCAACTTCGATGCGCACACCCGACTGGCATCCTGTTTCTGCCTTTAACAAATTAGCGGCTCTAATTGTTAAATCATCTGCCTCCGGGACGCCTGGGATCGTTTTTTGCAGGCTTACCCGCCCCCCATCAACTGGATAAAAGGTAATCCAGTCACACAAATCTATAAATTGAAACACCGTTTGCAATAAATGATAACCATCAGGCCGTTGCCCGACAATCCGCAACATTAAATTTAATTTAGCAGGTGCCGGCCAATTTTCAGCCCATGCAGACTGGTTATTTTGCTTTTGCAACATTCAAAACCCACTGATCTATTACTAATTTTAATTTGACTTGCTCATTGCTGACTGAGATTTTACGCGGCATAGACTGATCATTCACGGATTGCATTTGTTTGTATTCAATAAGCCATCCAGCCTGTATAAAACCATCAGCAGTCGCTACAAAGGCACTGGTTGGCTCAGGCAAACCTGCCACCCAATAACGTAGGGAGCATACCGGCACAAACATGCCCAACTGTTGATTTATAAATGCTTCTGGCTGTGTTGATGACTGCGCCTGCCCATCCCCACGATCTATAGTGACCAAATCACCAGTTAACTTAATAACCGTTGCACCCTGCCCTAATGGCCCGGATAGCTTTATTTCCTCATGATCAGACTCATGCTCCCAATTTATAGCGGCCTGCCAATTATCATTTTTTCCGGTTAGCGCCAACCGGCCTTCAAATGTCCAGCGCTCCAGCTTGTAAAGATGCTCTCTTGCCATCTTTACATAATGAGTTTCCGGCACCACTGGAGCCGTAGTACAGGCAGGCAGCATTAATATAATTAACCAACAACCCAGCCACTTCGCTTGACTACTTAACATTGCTTATTGTGCACCCTTCAATATTCTTCTTTGAAAATCCCGCAAATATTCATCATCTGGTGACTCTTTAATCGCTTTATTAAATAATTTTCTTGCCTCATCTTTTTTACCCAAAGCCCACAAAACCTCGGCGAGATGCGCCGCTATTTCATTTTCTTGCTGCTTTTCATAAGCTTGTTGCAAATAATCCAAGGCTCTTTCAGTATTTCCCAGCTTAAACTGTAACCAGCCATAACTATCAATAATGACCGCCTCATTCGGCTCAAGGTTAAGTGCTTTCTGGAGATATTTTTCTGCGTCCGCATAACGGTTTGATTTGTTAAGCAAGGTATAACCCAAGGCATTTAAAGCCTCGACATTATTCGGCTCAACGGCTAATATTTTCTTTAGATCTGCTTCAACTATCTCTGGCTTATTGACACGCTCCGCCATTAATGCCCGGGTATATAACAACTCTTTTTGATCAGGGAAATCAATCAAAGCCTTGGTCAATAAATTAAATGATTTCTCATATTGCTTTTGCTGACTGTGTAACTCGGCTTGCACCAAAATTAATCGTAACCTTTGTTTTGGAAACTTCGTCTGCAAAAAACTTAATCGTGCACTGGCATCATCGTATTGCTTATCTTTCTGAAGCAATGCAATTGCTGAAAGGGATGCATCGAAAACAAACGGACCCTCCGTTACCTTGTCGAACCAGGACAGTGCCTTTTTTGCATGCCCCTGCTTTTCTTCTATCTTTCCCAAATAAAAACGCGACTGATACTGCCACTCAGGCTGCTCCAACAACTTTTTAAAGACGTCTTCAGCTCGCTGATCCTGATCCAATTGCAAATACACCAAGCCAACTGCAAACTGACTTTCCAAATCCTTGGAATCAGCTGATATAATCTTTTGATAAACTTCAAGCGCTTCTGAGTAGTTTTCTGCTTTAATTAACACTTGCGCATACATCTTGTTAATTTTGCTATTGTCAGGATACTTAACAGTCGCATCTTTTAATCGCTCTTTGGCCTTGTTTAAATCACCTGAAAATACGGCGATCTGGGCTTGAAAAATCAATGCATTATCCCAGCCAGGCCGCAATTTCAAAGCCTGTTGTATTTTTGCTTCAGCCAGATTTTTATCTTTTTTCTGCATAGCCAACAAGGACTGAATATAATAAATATCCGCCTGATCTGGATGCTCTACTGACAAAGCATCAAGCGCCTCATAAACAGCATTTATCTTGCCTTCCTTTTGCAGCACACCTGCCAACTCAAGCAAGGCACCTTCAAAACCGGCCGGATCAACGGCCAGCAAGACATTTAAATGCTCAGCGGCGGCCTTCTTATCGCCAGCCCTTAATGCCAATAAGGCAGCAATTTTTCTTGCTGTCTGGTTTTTGGGATCTTGATGCAGCCATAACGCCACAGCCTCGTTGGTCTTGTTACTATTTTTCATGTACATGGCAATCATTGCCGCCCTTTCAGCAAACCTTGGGTCATGCACACGCCTGGCAGCTTCCATATAACCTTCCAAGGCAATATCGTATTGCCCCCTTTGTCCGGCAAGCTCTGCCGTCAATAGCGTAAAAAGCACATCAGGATCAATTGATGTTTTTGGTGCTTTTTGCCGAGCTTCTCCCTTAGTCTCGGCGATTTTAACTGGCTCAACGGCCCCTTCTGAAGCACTCGGCTTTGCAGGTGAATCGGCGCAACTGTTAAGTGCAACAAGGGCTACTACTGAAAGCAATCTAAAAATTAACACACGCAATCCTATTTATTACTCAATATACAATCATAATAGATTATCATAAAAAAGCCGTCGATTTAGACAGCTGATTTATTCCATTTGGACAAA
>JBAXXH010000179.1:0-6991 GCA_037127995.1 Methylococcaceae bacterium
ACGGTCGGGCAGCGATCAGCGCAGACATGGCTATTCGACTTGAAGCCTGGATGAATGGCCCGACAGCAGAAACGTGGGTACGCATGCAAGCAGAATATGACCTATGGCAAGCGCGACAAAAACCGCGCCCCACCATTACACCGATTGAAATATCTCACGCGGCTTAATAAAACCCAATAAATACCGGTTTTAATCCTGAGGGCATTTAACAGCCTTGTCTATGTCGGCATAAAACCAGCCAGCCCTGTAAAGCGTGCTGCATGGTTTTACACCTCTAAGGTGGCTGCGCAATCTTATTTGTTGGTTCAACAAACAACGGCAGAAAAGCCAAGCCTCCAGGAGTGTGTTGATTTTTAGTTGGAGCTGACCGCCAGCTCACGCCCCGTTGCTGACCTAGATGATTGTGATTGGTGTGACAAGAATTGGTTGATAAGCGGTCGCTCAGGCCAACTCAGTTGTTCGATTGCAAGGCCTGTTTCTTTTGCTTCGTCTCCCGGAGAGCCTAACGTCAAAAAAAATTCGACAAATATAGTATATTCGACAGCCCTCGCCGAATACAATACAATCCCCATTAATAAAGTCAGTGTACTAAGCTAAACCTCTAAGCCGGCTTAGTCATACATTTATCTGCCATGCTTTCGCACGACAGATAAAATACTTATTAGTTAGGCGTTAAATGCCTAGCGTCTTTGAGCAATACAATCTTTGGGCCAAGGAAAACGATATGAAATACAAAATTTTACTCAGTTCAGCGTTTATATGTTTTAGCGCTTATTCTCACGCTGGTTGCGTAGGTCCAGAGGTCAATGGGAAGTGTTTGTCTGGAACAAGCGTGTACGGATACGACAGTGGCTCAAATAGTGATTCTGGCTATAAAAGTAATTCGGGCGCAAGGTATCAATACAACCTTAGCAGTCCTGGCGACTCGACTCAATATTCAATAGATCTTGATGCGCAGCGTAGAGACCAGATTAATACTGACTCAAGAAGGGATTTAGATCGACGATCAGGCCAATATGGTGGGGGTATCAACAACAACTAGGCCTAATAAGTTCAGCCAGAGGGACAGTCAAATCGCTGGGCGCTTTGTCTGCCCCTGCTGGCGGTGAATTGGATAAACTATAAATTTATTTTTTAAGCGTAATGGATCGATAATTTGACTTATCCAGACAATAAAAACATCCTAAAAATCGATACACTTTATTCATGTCATAAAATAATATGGATAGATATAAATTAAATGGAATATTATGATAAAAGAATACCAAACAAAATCTAACGTTGTAATTAATGCATGGTTCATTTTTATATTGTTGGTATTGGGTTTAACTTCAATCGCAAAAGCAGATTGTTTTAATGAAACTTTAGATAAACAAAGTGATTTTTCTGATTGTGTAAAACTGTCAAACAGTGTGGATGCTAAAGCACAATTAAATTTAGGAGATATGTTTTATATTGCCGCCTGGTTTCAATCCTTAAGGCATTTTACGGCCCAATTTAAACCGGCATAAAACCAGCCAGCACAAACAACTGTGCTGCATGGTTTTACACCTCTAAGGTGGCTACGCGATCTTATTTGTTGGTTCAACAAACAACGGCAAAAAAGCACTGCCCTTGTTTTAGCGTCCTCTTAATCGGGGCAAAACCAAACGGCAAAAAAAGCCTTGCCGCCCGGTTTAACCCCTGTTTCCTGATTGCGAATATCTTGGGTCAACTGCATAAAACAAAGGCCAAACAACGCGGCCCTTGTTTTATTATTCATTGAGCCCGCATAAAACCAGCCAGCACAAAAAGCCGTGCTGCATGGTTTTACACCTCTATGGTTGCTGTCGCACTGTTAGAGCAAAGCCACAAAACAAGCGCAGAAAAGCACTGCACTTGATTTCCGTCTTCACCTTGCCGCATTAAAACGGCTTGAAACCAGACCGGCACAACTGCATTGCCGCCTGGTTTCAATCCTTAAGGCATTTAACTGCCCAATTTAAACCGGCATAAAACCAGCCAGCACAAAAAGCCGTGCTGCATGGTTTTACACCTCTAAGGTTGCTGTCGCGGTATTAGAGCAAAGCCACAAAACAAGCGCAGAAAAACACTGCCCTTGTTTTCCGTCTTCACCTTGCCGCATTAAAGCGGATTGAAACCAGACCGGCACAACAGCATTGCCGCCTGGTTTCAATCCTTAAGGCATTTAACTGCCCAATTTAAACCAGCATAAAACCAGCCAGCACAAACAGCCGTGCTGCATGGTTTTACACCTCTAACGTGGCTCACGCATTAATAAAGCAAAGCCATAAAACAACGGCAGAAAAACACTGCCCTTGTTTCACCGCTTCGCAGTCTTGCGGCGTTGCCGCTTGTTTTAACTCGCTTCCGGCCTTGCCTCCAGCTCAGACAATCGACCGCGCCCCTGCATTACCATGCCAATATACATAATACCCACGCCTTATACGCAATGGGGAGGGCTGAAAGGCGTGCCCTCCCCACGGCGTATAAATCGTATTATGTAAAATGGCATTAGTAATGCTTGGTCGCGTATTTTTTTTAAATGGGGCGTCCGGCCCCAAACCCAGGGTGGCATTTTCGCCTTCGGCTTCACTGTTTAAACACCTTGCATCCCTGCAAGCCAAACCTCCCTGTTTGGGCAGTTAATTACTTTATCTAAACTCGCTTCCGGCTTTGCCTACAGCTCAAACAGCGGTAAATTTCTTTCCAACAAAGATGCTTTAAAAGCCCAAACAACCCGAATAAATTAGATTGACCAGAATACAAACCTCAACCACCACACCCGCATAAATAACAATTCGTCAAATAGCCTCTCAGAATTACCAGCTACTTAAACTAAAAATCACCCAAGTAAATAACCCCACAAGCCATTAATACCGCCATCATAAATAATATTTCGATAGAATAATGCAACATAAATAAAAAATTACTTTATATTTTGAATAAAAAGCGCATAATTTAAATTAATTTTGCAATTGAGGCTTGTCATGCTGCTCGAATTTCGCATTCGTAACTACCGGTCAATTCGCGATGAAATAGTTATCAGTTTTGTTGCGTCAAAAGATAAAAAGCTTGCCGATACTCACTTGGCATCGACCGGTATCAAAAGCCTGCCCCATGTGGTTCGTAGTGCTGTGGTTTATGGCCCCAACGCCAGTGGCAAATCCACGTTACTACAAGCACTGGCCTTTATGCGTGCTTTGGTCGCTGAATCTGCAACACTCATGCAACTTGGACAAACTTTTAACATTCAGCCCTTCCGTCTGGATGCGGCTTGTGCTGCAAAACCCACCGAATTTGAAATCACCTTTATCTTTAATGGGGTACGCCATCAATATGGCTTCAGCCTGACGCCTGAAAGAATTATTAGCGAATGGCTCTTGGTCTATCGTACTGCAAAACCGCAACAGTGGTTCAGTCGCCAGTTTGACGAAAAAACCCAAAGTTCCATTTACGAGTTCAGTACCCATCTCACCGGCCCACGCAAGCTTTGGCAGGACAGTACCCGCTCCAACGCACTGTTTTTATCAACGGCTGCGCAGCTAAACAGTGAGCTATTGGGCCCGGTATTTAGCTGGTTGGTAGAACAACCGGTATATTTTAGCGCAGGCTTGACTCCGCCTCCAGATCACACCACTGAACTTCTCCAAACCGAAAGTGGCAGACGCGCAGTACGTGATTTTCTTGCGTCTGCGGACATCAGCATCAGTGATGTCATGACTGTACAGCGCCAAGGGTTTCAGCAAAAAATCATGTTTGGCCCCGAAGGGGCAAAAGTTATGCACGACGAACAAGAAATGCTCATGCCACAATTTGTTCACAAGACAGAACGCGGCTCTGCCAGTTTTGAATTGTATGAAGAATCACAAGGTACCCAACGATTATATGCTCTGGCGGCTCCCGTACTCGATGTACTTAAACATGGTCGTTTACTGATTGTTGATGAACTGGACAGTAGTTTGCACCCGTTATTGGTTAGACGATTGGTGCGTATGTTCCACCAACCAGAACTTAACCCACACGGTGCGCAACTCTTCTTTACAACCCATGACTCTTCGCTGCTCGATCGAACTTTGTTTCGGCGCGACCAAATCTGGTTTACTGAAAAAGATAATGATCAAGCCACTCGATTATATCCACTTAGCGATTTTAGTCCGCGTGAAAACGAAGCCTGGGAACGTGGCTACTTAACCGGACGCTATGGTGCTGTGCCGTTTTTTAATGACCCACCTTTACTCGCACAAGCGGCAGGCTGACCGGTAGCTGTACATGGGAAAAGACAATCAACCCAAGGCTCGGCAAACCAAACAACTGGCCCGTAAATCAGGCCGACGTGAGGGCTATGATCGTATTCTCATTGTTAGTGAAGGTAGCAAAACCGAACCGCTCTACTTAAATGAAATCCGTACCAAGTATCGCTTAAGCACCACTAACGTGCAGGTACAGCACAGCCAATATGGCACATCACCTTTACAAGTAGTGGAATACGCAGAACACCTGTTCATCAACGGCGACGAGAATAAATACATTGAACCCCATGCCTTTGAACAGGTTTTTGCCGTTTTTGACCGTGACGATCACATTACCTATCACCAGGCGCTTGGCAAAGCAGCGGCACTAAACGGCAAATTGCGCAATGAGCTGAAACAACCTGTCAGCTTCCAAGCCATCGCTTCGGTACCGTGCTTTGAATTGTGGCTGTTATTACATTTCGAAGACATACTTGCCCCATTGCACCGCGACGTCGTTTATCAGCGACTACGTCAATACCTGCCTGATTATGACAAAGGCCGGGCCGGTTACTACCAACAAACCTGCAACTATACCAGTGCGGCCACTCGACGTGCCGAACAACTGGCGCAACTTACCAGTGCCCACAATGGCATAGCGCCTTATACCGACCTGCACCGCTTGGTGACTCTTCTCACCACGCTAAAAACCTAACGACTACAGCAGGAATCATGAGCAAAAAGACCTTAAGCGAGTCCGATATTTGTGCCAAGTACATCACGCCTGCCGTTGTTCAGGCCGGATGGGACGAGGCCCTGCAAATACGTCGGGAAGTATTTTTTACCAAAGGTCGTGTGATTGTTCGTGGCAAGTTGCATACCCGTGGTGAGCAAAAGCGTGCCGATTACATCCTGTATTACAAGGCCAATATTCCGCTTGCGGTCATTGAAGCCAAGGACAATAAACATAGCGTAGGTGCCGGTATGCAACAAGCCCTTAACTATGCCGAAACACTGGGCATCCCGTTTGTGTTTAGCTCGAATGGTGATGGTTTTTTACTGCATGACCGCACCGGACTCGCTGAAAAAACCGAGCAGGAACTAACCCTGGATGCCTTTCCTGCCCCTGCGGAATTATGGCAACGCTATTGTCAGTGGAAGGGCTTGGCAACAGCCGAGGCACGCCATACCGTAGAAATGCCGTATTACGATGATGGCACCAGTCGCGCCCCGCGTTATTATCAGGCCAGTGCCATCAATAACACCATCGAAGCCGTGGCCAAAGGCCAGCAACGCATTTTGCTGGTGATGGCGACCGGTACCGGTAAGACTTACACCGCGTTCCAAATTATCTGGCGCTTGTGGAAATCGGGCACTAAAAAACGCATCCTGTTTCTGGCTGACCGCAATATTCTGGTTGATCAAACCAAGAATAACGATTTTAAGCCCTTTGCCGCCGCCATGACCAAGATCAGCAAGCGCCAGATCGACAAGAGTTATGAAATCTATCTGTCGTTGTATCAAGCCGTCACCGGCAACGAAGAAGAGCAAAACATTTACAAGCAATTTTCGCCGGATTTTTTTGATCTGATTGTCATCGATGAATGCCATCGCGGCAGCGCCGCAGAAGATTCGGCCTGGCGCGTCATTCTGACCTACTTTGCTTCGGCTACGCATATCGGCTTAACAGCGACGCCCAAAGAAACCAAAGACGTTTCCAGCATTTTTTACTTTGGTGAATCGGTTTACACCTACTCACTCAAACAAGGCATCGAAGACGGCTTTCTGGCACCTTACAAAGTCGTCCGTATCGACATCGACAAAGACCTGCAAGGTTGGCGACCCAGTAAAGGCCAGCTTGATAAAAACGGTGCGTTAATAGAGGATCGCGTTTACAACCAGATTGATATGGATCGCACCTTGGTGCTTGAAAAGCGCACCGAACTGGTTGCCAGAAAAATCACTGAATTTCTGGTCGCGACCGATCCTTACGCCAAAACCATTGTTTTCTGTGATGACATCGACCATACCGAACGTATGCGTCAGGCTTTGGTCAACCTGAATCCCGAGCGGGTCAAAGAAAATCGCAAATACATCATGCGGATTACCGGTGATGAACTTGAAGGCAAGGCGGAACTGGACAACTTCATCAATCCCGAAGAGCGTTACCCCGTCATCGCCACTACCTCCAAACTCATGTCGACCGGTGTGGATGCGCAAACCTGCAAACTGATCGCCTTGGATCAACATATCCGGTCAATGACCGAATTTAAACAGGCCATCGGGCGCGGCACCCGTATCAATGAAGATTACGACAAATACTGGTTCACCATCATGGATTTTAAAAAAGTCACCGAGCTGTTTGCCGATAAAGACTTTGATGGCGAACCGGTGATGATTTATGAGCCAAAACCGGGTGAATCTCCCGTGCCACCGGAAGATGAACCTGACATTATCCTTGATGAAAACGGTAATCCGGTGCCCGCTAATACAGACGATTATGATTTCGCAACAACGGGAGAGGGTGACGTTGATTTTGGCGACGATGACCCCGGCACCCAGCGGGTAAAATACGTGCTTGCCGATGTAACGGTCTATGTCATTTCAGAGCGCGTGCAATATTACGGCCCTGAAGGCAAGTTGATTACCGAATCCCTTAAAGATTACACCCGTTCAACAGTGCGCAAGGATTATGCCTCACTTGATCACTTCTTACGCCGCTGGAGCAAAACCGACCGCAAGGTTGCCATCCTGCAAGA
>JBAXXH010000180.1:0-6912 GCA_037127995.1 Methylococcaceae bacterium
GCCTGACTGTCAGGCAAAGCCTGACCTCCATTGTAGGCGCATTCCCAATCCCGGCAGGACTAACGAGCTTTGGGTGTCCTCACATACTTGTGTATAACGATGAGCGCCGGAGCGTGGGAACGATAGGGTGGTGGTTATTTATTGAGAGTTACCTGAGTTATTGACCGCGCATAAAAAATTTATCGAGATCATTCGTCGACAATTCTATCCAGGTAGGTCGGCCGTGATTACACTGCCCTATCCGTTCGGTTTGTTCCATATCCCGCAACAAGGCGTTCATCTCATCGATACCCAAACGACGACGTGCACGAACCGCCCCGTGACAGGCAATAGTTGCCAACAACTGGTTGGATTGCTCCTGAATACGCTGACTCATACCATGTTCGGTTATGTCAGCCAGTACATCACGTATCAATTGTTCTTTATCGATAGTGCCTAATAAGGCCGGAGTTGACCGAAGAATGATGGTTTCCGGCCCGGATCGATTAAGCTCAAACCCCAAAGAACCAAAGAACTCATGTTCCTGCTCGGCCAAATCCGCTTCCGCTGAACTGACCTTTATCTTAATGGGCAACAACAAAGGTTGACGAGGTATTGCACCTAATTGATATTGCTTTTTCAGACGCTCGTAAGTCACCCGTTCATGGGCGGCATGAGCATCAACCAAAATAATGCCTTTAGGTGTTTCAGCCAGAATATAAATATTGTGTAAGTGCGCGATAGCATAGCCCAACGGCGGCGTATCTTGTGTTGGCGTTTGTAGCGGTTGCTGTTTTTGTACGACCGACTCTTCCGGATACAATGACGCATAAGCGCTTATCGTTTCAGCTACCGTTGGCAGTGACGTTTGTTGAGGCGGCCTTGGGTTATAAACTGGTTGTTGATCAAAATTTGGGCGTGCTTGCTCAGACACCACGTCAGGCGTTAAGACTAAACTGACATTATCATCAAGACTCACTACGCTATGTTCGGGTCTTACATCAGCCAATGACCGATGCAGCGCTGTAAATAAAAAATCATGTACCAAACGGCCTTCTCTAAATCTGACTTCCAGTTTTGCCGGATGCGCATTAACATCAACCAGCGTTGGATCAAGTGTCAAATACAACACAAAAACAGAGTGCCGTCCATGAAACAAAACATCCTGATAAGCTTGCTTAACCGCGTGAGAAACCAACTTGTCTCTTATCAACCGACCGTTGACATAGAAAAACTGCATATCCTGTTGACTGCGAGAAAAAGTCGGCAAACCGACCCAGCCGGTTAATTGCAAACCTGAGGCGGCAAAGTCAATTTTTACCGAATTTTCAATAAAAGCTGATCCGCAAATACCGGCAATCCGGTGTTCTTGTGCGCTATCCGTTGCTGCCGGTTTGAGATTAAGTACTTCTTTCTGATTATGCAACAGCGTAAAACCAATATCGAACCGGCTCAGCGCCATCCTTTTTATTAACGTTTCAATATGGGCAAATTCGGTTTTTTCGGTTTTTAAAAATTTGCGCCTGGCCGGTGTATTATAAAATAAATCACGCACATCAACCGTAGTGCCTTGTGGATGCGGATCGGGTTGCGGATCAAAATTTTGTTCAGAACCATCTGCTGTCACACACCAAGCGCACTGCGCATCAACAGTACGTGAAATCAATGTAAGCCGGGCGACAGAACTTATACTGGGCAGCGCCTCACCCCGAAAACCCATACTGGCAACTTGCTCCAAATCCTGCAAAGTAGCAATTTTACTGGTCGCATGGCGTGACAAAGCCAGCGACAAATCCTCTTTGACTATCCCGCAGCCATCGTCCCTGATTTTTATCAATCGAGCGCCGCCCTGCTCAATCTCAATAGTAATGTGTTCCGCCCCGGCATCAAAACAGTTTTCAACCAGCTCTTTAACCACAGAAGAAGGCCTTTCGACCACTTCACCTGCGGCAATCTGGTTAACCAATTGAATCGGGAGTGAATGAATGCGCATCAGTCGTCGTTATGTCCAGGTAAGTATTACAGTGTAAAAAATATTATATATTCGTATGATAGTACTGTTCTTATGCCATCAATATCCGGAACACCCCCTAAATTTCATTAACAGCCAACCTGTTAACGAGAGCTGGTAAATTATAAGTGACTTGAACGCTCAAGCCCCATAAATATTTATTCAGAGGCTTACTCACACCGCACCTTCTGTTGAAAGAAGGAAACTGAATCAGTTACCAACTGAATGCGATGATTTTTGAAAGAGTGATATAATTAATAAATTTGTATCATTATGAAGTATATTATGGCAACGCCATTACTTCATGATATCGATCTTGATTTTTATGCCCGAACACCACGACAGATTAATCTTGTTATAAATTGGGTAATCTTGTTGATATTGATTGTAACCATTTAATTCGAGGAGATCGTAAAGTATGAGAGCCATTGAATGCCGGGAGTTAATCAATCAGCTTGCGGCCTTATTGGCACATCTTTTCAAGTGACATTATAAAACTTCTTTTCGAGTTAAATGTCGGCAACTTATCACTAAAGAACAATAGTTTCAGCTTCAACGACTATATAAAGGATAACCCGTGCCTGCATGCAAGCCCGAAGGAGTTTATCACTGATGCTTACCTATGAAGACTCTATTTTACTGGCCATCAAAGAAACCAGAGTGGCAGAATTGACTTTCCCTGCCGAAATCCCTTACGCTCAAGAAGATATTTTCAGTTTTAAATTTTTCCGGATTACAGACTAAATCATCAGCAAATATTCTTGTGGGAGTGTGTTTTAAACAGCCTGCTATTTCTTGCATACACTTTTAAGTGGGTCGCAATTAATGTACAAATTCAATATTTTTATTTTTAATGGAGTAGTTAATGAAAGGCATTATTTTAGCGGGCGGTAGCGGAACCCGGCTTTACCCGATTACCAAAGGGGTCAGTAAACAGCTAACGCCGATTTACGACAAACCCATGATTTATTATCCGCTGTCAGCGTTAATGCTTTCGGGTATTACGGACATATTGATTATTTCTACGCCCAAAGATCTGCCCCGCTTTGAAGAGTTGTTGGGTGATGGTTCTGATATTGGCATGTCTTTTTCTTATAAGGTGCAACCATCGCCGGATGGTCTGGCTCAGGCTTTTATCCTGGGCGCAGATTTTATTGGTGACGATGATGTGTGTATGGTGCTGGGCGACAATATTTTTTACGGACATGGTTTGGTCGAGATGCTGGCTCATGCGGTTTTCAATGTGACCGAGCATAAAAAAGCAACCGTATTTGGTTATCATGTTAAAGACCCTGATCAGTATGGCGTTGCCGAGTTTGATGATAAGGGTAATGTATTAAGTATTGAAGAAAAACCGCTCAAGCCGAAAAGTAATTATGCAGTGGTGGGCTTGTATTTTTACCCGAACAGTGTGGTTGAGATTGCCAAAAACATTAAACCCTCACACCGTGGCGAGCTGGAAATTACTACCGTCAATCAAATGTACCTTGAACAAGGCAATTTAAAAGTTGAACTGATGGGACGCGGTTATGCCTGGCTGGATACCGGTACTCATGAATCCTTGCTGGAAGCGTCCAATTTTATTCAGACCATTGAAAAAAGACAGGGCTTAAAAGTGGCGTGTATTGAAGAAATTGCCTACGAAATGGGCTATATTTCTCAAGACCAATTAATCAAATTAGCCCAGCCGCTGTTAAAAAATCAATACGGCCAATATCTGCTACGTCGCGCAGGCGAAGGAACTGAAAGCGCATGATCTTTATAAGAACCGCTATCTCCGATGTTATTATCATTGAACCCCGTGTGTTTGGCGATGCACGCGGTTACTTTATTGAAACCTTTCGTCAAGATAAGCTGGATGAATTTCTGGGTTTTACGGTTAATTTCATTCAGGATAATGAATCAAAATCGAGTTACGGTGTATTAAGAGGCTTGCATTATCAACTGGCACCCGCCTCGCAAACCAAACTGGTGCGGGTAATTAAAGGCAAAGTGCTGGATGTGGCGGTAGATATTAGAACCGGCAGCCCGACTTTTGGGCAACATATCAGCGTCGAGTTGTCCGAACAAAACAAACGCCAAATGTTTGTGCCACGCGGTTTTGCCCACGGCTTTGTGGTACTGGAAGATGACACCATTTTTGCTTATAAAGTGGATAATTATTATTCACCCGAAAATGACCGGGGCTTGGCTTTTGATGATGCGTCTTTAGGCATTGACTGGCAGATAGAAAAAGAACAGTTGCAACTGTCTGCAAAAGATACCGTCCAGCCTACGCTGGATAAGGCTGAACTGTTTGTTAACGCGAGTAGCCTTTATGCCTAAATCCATAGTGGTTACCGGCGCACAGGGACAACTGGGCAGTGAGCTTCGTCAATTAAGTGACTTGCATTCCGATTTTACGTTTACTTTTATCAGTAGAAACGAGTTGGATTTAAGTGATTCGGCGGCCATACAAACCTGGTTTGTTGATAAAACCTTTGACGTTATTATTAACTGTGCGGCCTACACGGCTGTTGATAAAGCCCAAGCAGAACCCGACTTGGCAAGAGCCATTAACAGCACCGCTGTCGAAACGCTGGCGCGTATTGCCAAGGCAAAAAACAGCGCGTTGATTCATATCTCAACAGACTATGTGTTTAATGGCAAAAACTGCCAACCTTATAACGAAACAGACCTTACTGATCCGCAAGGCATTTACGGACAAACCAAGCTTGAAGGCGAGCAGGCGATGCTGGCCATTAATCCGGCAAAATCCGTTATCATCCGCACGTCTTGGGTGTATTCACAATTTGGCAATAACTTTGTCAAAACCATGCTGCGCTTGGGCAAAGAACGTGAAGAATTGGGTGTTATTTATGATCAGGTCGGCTCACCCACCTCGGCTCGGGATTTAGCACTCGCCATTCTGGCGATTATTCAACATCCCAAACTCGATACCTTAACCGCTACGGAAATTTATCATTTCAGTAATGAAGGCGTTTGCAGTTGGTATGATTTTGCCAAAGCCATTTTTGAGCTCTCGGCGCTGACGTGCCGGGTTAATCCGATAGAAACCAAAGACTATCCAACACCGGCAATCCGCCCGCATTACAGCTTGCTGAACAAGGCAAAAATCAAAAACACGTTTGACCTGACTATCCCTTACTGGAAAGACAGTTTAATTGACTGCCTGGAAAATTTAACCGGAAATAACTCATTATGAAATCCCTTTTAATCACCGGTTGCGCCGGTTTTATCGGCAAAAGCAGGCCGGAATAAGGCTTTTCGAGCGCAAGCGAGAACAAGCGTTTCCGGCACTTTGTACGAGAGTTGACGGAAACGCCACCACGCGCTACGCTTGGGTGGTCTTATTCCGGCCTACATCTGAGGTTTATTTTAAGATTTAAAACCCGAGACGTGGTTTTTTATCTCTATGCTAAAATAATAATCATCTTTAATTTGATAGAGCGTGTTATGTCAACAATTACATTTGATACTTTAAAATATGTTGAAAAACTCAAGGCAGGCGGCGATCCTGAAGCGCAAGCTAAAGCGGAAGCATTGGTGACCGTTTTTTCTGAGGCAATGGATTCGCAGTTGGCAACAAAATCAGATATCAATCGTTTGGAGCGCGAATTAATCGTTGTTAAATGGATGGTAGGTTTAGTGCTTGGCGGTATTTTGACTTTAATTCTCAAAGCATTCTTTCCTGTGTAACGCATCAGGCAGATTTAATTGGCTTTTACACTTCAATTTGAAATATTCATTTTCATTAACTGAATGTTTCCACTTAAATTTAACCGGAAATAACTTATTATGAAATCCCTTTTAATCACCGGTTGCGCCGGTTTTATCGGCAGTAATTTTGCACCTTACTTTTTATACAAGTACCCTGAATATCACTTGGTTAATCTTGACTTGCTGACTTATGCCGGTAATCTTGAAAACCTTAAAGAAATTGACGGCAGTGACCGTTATACTTTTGTTCACGGTGACATCTGCGACCGTGAAATGCTGGAGCAGTTGTTTAGCCAGCATGACATTCGTGGTGTTATCCATTTTGCTGCGGAAAGCCATGTCGACAATTCCATTAAAAACCCCGGCGTTTTTGTACAGACCAATGTTAACGGCACCTTTACCCTGATTGATGTCGCTTATAAATACTGGATGGAAAAACCGTTTGTCTTTAAAGCGGGCTATGAAGCAAGTCGCTTTCATCATATTTCTACCGATGAAGTTTACGGAACCTTGGGTGAAACCGGCTTGTTTACCGAAGCGACGCCTTATGCGCCCAACTCGCCTTACTCGGCCAGTAAAGCCGGCAGCGATATGATTGTGCGCAGTTACTATCATACCTACGGCATGAACACTGTGATTACTAACTGCTCCAACAATTATGGCCCAAAACAGCATAACGAAAAGCTGATTCCAACCATTATCCGCAAAGCCATTAGTGGCGAAAACATCCCTATTTATGGCGATGGCAAAAATATACGTGACTGGCTGTACGTGCTGGATCACTGCAAAGGCATTGATTTGGTTTACCATACCGGTAACGTCGGCGAAGTCTACAATATTGGCGGCAGGAATGAGCGCAACAATAACTATATTGCTGACAAAGTCTGTGAAATTCTGGATGAATTGCGCCCAAAAGCCCAAGGCAGCTATAAAGACCAGCTTAACTATGTCGAAGACCGCGCCGGACACGATAAACGTTATGCCATTGATGCCACCAAGATAGAAACCGAACTGGGCTGGCAAGCCGATGAAAGTTTTGAAACAGGGATTGTTAAGACGATTGAATGGTATTTGGGTAAGGCATAAGGTAACATCCAAAAAACTATAGAGACCTTCGTTGATTAAGCGACATTATTTTCTGTAGGGCGTGCCCGGCATGGGCTAAAACTTGTTATCTGAAAGGAGATAACCGGAAGTAGTAA
>JBAXXH010000181.1:0-6888 GCA_037127995.1 Methylococcaceae bacterium
CTGGAACGGTAAGCCTTCACTTCGTTGGTAAGTCGATCAATGCCAAGCCGCTTTCATGCCTGGTAAGCAGATACTGAAGCCAACCGGCTTTCACCGTGGCCATAAAGGTTCTGGAACGGTAAGCCTTCACTTCGTTGGTGAGTTGTTCAAGGCCAAACCGCTTTCATGTTGACCGGAACCCGACAAGGACACCGAAGCCAAACCACTTTCATCACTGGCAACCCGATCTTGAAGCCAAACGGCTTTCATGTTGACTGGAACCCGACAAGAACACCGAAGCCAAACCGCTTTCATCCTTGGCAACTCGATCTTGAAGCCAACCGGCTTTCATCATGGCCATACATGACCTGGAACGGCACGCCTTCACTTCGTTGGGGAGTCGATCAGTGCCAAACCGCTTTCATGTTGACCGGAACCCGACAAGGACACCGAAGCCAAACCGCTTTCATGCCTGGTAAGCAAATACTGAAGCCAACCGGCTTTCATCGTGGCCTTGCAGCTGGAACGGTAAGCCTTCACTTCGTTGGTAAGTCGATCAATGCCAAGCCGCTTTCATGCCTGGTAAGCAGATACTGAAGCCAACCGGCTTTCACCGTGGCCATAAAGGTTCTGGAACGGTAAGCCTTCACTTCGTTGGTGAGTCGATCAATCCCAAACCGCTTTCATGTTGACCGGAACCCGACAAGGACACCGACACCAAACCAGTTTCATCACTGGCAACCCGATCTTGAAGCCAAACGGCTTTCATGTTGACTGGAACCCGACAAGAACACCGAAGCCAAACCGCTTTCATCCTTGGCAACTCGATCTTGAAGCCAACCGGCTTTCATCATGGCCATACATGACCTGGAACGGTACGCCTTCACTTCGTTGGTGGGTCGATCAATGCCAAGCCGCTTTCATGTCTGGTAAGCAGGTACTGAAGCCTTAAGCGGTTAAATATTTTTAGTTGATGCTTCATAAAAAGCCATGAAACACCATGTAAGACCTTAATTTTTGTGTACCAAGGCGCGTACCAAAAAACAAACATGTTTAATTTATTTTTATAATAAACAACAAATTAGGTGCTTACTCTATATTCAAATACAAGAATAGTGTTTCAGACCTTCCCGAACTGATTCATTGCCCATTCAAGGCTATGTAAATAAAGGATTTATTGTTTCTTTCAGTTGCTAGCAATCCCACAAAGGCGCACAATAGACGGGCACCCATAAGGGCACCACTAAAGAAAATGTGCCATTTTTGGTGGTGCCCACCTGGGGGCTAGAGAATGAGCGAGTTAGAAGATAGACAGATCAAATCATGGATAAAAAACGGCGAACACTTTGAGCAGCGAGGTGATGGCGGCGGGTTGTTTCTTTGCTTCCGTGAGAATATGGCGGTGCCCGTCTGGAAGTTCCGTTATAGATTGGCGGGTACCCGTTCAGTTATGTCACTAGGTAGCTATTCAAATCTATCACTTTCAGATGCACGAAAGCAGGCCAAAGAATACCGAGCCAGAGTAGCACTTGGCTATGACGTGGCAGCCGAAAAGCAGGAACGTAAAGCAGAGGCAACGGGTAAGATTGAAGCCAAGAAAAACGCAATTACAGCCGGTCAATTGGCTGATGAGTATTTTGCTAAAAATATACTAGGCCGCTGGAAACATCCGAATATTGTTAGATCGAGAATCGAACGAGATATTAAACCCAACATTGGCAAGATTCCCGTTGATGAGGTTAAGCCGATGCATATAGCAAACATGCTTGATAGTATTAACGAGCGTGGCGCACCAACGGTATCAACTAATGTTCTTAGATGGACAAAGAAAATATTTGATTATGCAATCAAGCGCCACCTAATCGAGTTTAACCCTGCCTCAGCTTTTGACCAGTCCGATGCTGGAGGCAAACAAGAAGCCCGCACCCGTGCTTTATCGCATGATGAGCTGGTTATCCTGTTTGAGGCGATGAGGAAAACCAAGGGATTTTCAACAATTAACACAATGACTATCAGCTTGTTATTGATGCTTGGCGTTAGAAAAGGTGAGCTGGTAACTGCGAAAATATCAGCGTTTGATTTAGAAGCCGCAACCTGGAAGCTAACCACCGCCGACACCAAGACTAGCGCCGAAATCATCATACCGTTACCCAAACAAGCAGTTGAGGCGTTACGTGATTTAATCCGGTTATCTGATGGCAGCGATTACCTGTTACCCGCGAGGCAATATCAGGATAGGCGCTTACCGCACATCCATGAGAACACCTTAAACGTGGCCTTATCGAAGGTTAAGCCTAACATGCCTGGCGTGGAGCCTTTTACTATCCATGATTTTAGACGCACAGCAAGAACGCATTTAGCGGCGCTGGGAGTTGATTCACATATTGCTGAAAGTTGCCTCAATCACAAGATCAAAGGTGTTGAGGGAGTTTATAACCGGCATGATTATTTTGAGGAACGTAAAGCCGCATTACAAAAGCTGGCAAACTTCCTTGAATCCAGCGAAGCCGGCAAAGACTGGAACGTGACACCGATAAGAAAAACAGCGGTATAATCAATTTAACCGGATAGGCTTAGCGGCTAACAAGTGAGATTCGTTCCCTCACTTCCGGTTATCCACTTCTGAACGGTTACACCTTGAACGAGTGTACAAAATCCCTTTTGACGTTGATTACCGCTTTTGGTTTAAAAAAGACCTATGGACTCTAAAAGAAGCACTAGAAATTTTTGCTCTGGATTCGACACAATCGGCTCAGTTTGTTGAATTAATCAAGGCGCGTCTGCAAGCAAGGAAAATAATAAACTTTAATGAAATGGACATTGATAACTCAGACCCACTCTTTGACCCCTTAGATATTATTGACTTTGCAATCACCAAAAAAATACCGATTCCAGATGTGGTCTATGAGTGGTATTCCAAACAATGTGAAATAGAATCCGTAAACAACGCAACAAGCCCAAAGCCTAGCGGTAAAGATTTATCAGAAACCGAGCGCACCAAGTACTTAAAACTGATCGGTTTGCTGGCGCTGGCGTTATCCGAAAAATCGAACCTCTACAAAATTGGCGATAGGCCTAATGTAAGTCAGATTAACGAAGCGGTTCAAACAATACTCGACGCGCTCCCAGACGCGAACCGTAGAGCATGTTGCCGTTCCTACCTTCGTGACAGCATCTCAAAAGGACTTGACCTGCTAAACAAATAATCCTGCCAGAAAAATGCCAGTGGCAATTAATTTTGCCAATTGGCAATTTGCCGTTTAGCTTTGCCATAAAGTTTAACCATTCCCAAGTAATCCCGCTTGGGCGCTACCCATAATAGGCAAGCAAATGGTTAATCAATCCGTACAATCAGTAAATCCCTTATTGCGCCGACCCACTGTTGAAAAACTGACAGGTGACAGCCGTACAACCGTATACCGGAAAATAAAACGCAAGTTATTGACCACTCCCGTGCAGATCGGCGGGGGGCGTGTTGCGTGGCCTCAGAATGAGATCGTGGCGATTAATCAGGCGCGTATTGCTGGTAAGAATGACGAGCAAATAATGGCGCTGGTTATTGAACTACAAGCCGCGAGGTTAATACAATGACTTCCGAAACCGAGTTAGAAAAAGCCGTGCTCAAAAGTTTTATTATCCTTTGCATGAATTTTGGCAAATTCACAGACCACTACAATCTTGACAACATCGAAGCCCTAGAGACTGCAAGCCACAAACTCGCACAATTCACCCGAGCCCTAAAAATCAAATTATCCGAAAAGCTGGAAGCGGCGAACGATGGGGGCGAACTATGAAAACCCAACTCACACCCCAGCAGCAGGAATCCGTAAAAATGCCTGGCATTGGTGGCAGTACGATTGCCAATATTTTAGGCATTGGCTACGATTCGCCACTGAATGAATACAACCGTATTCTTCACCCAGAAACCAGACCTGACTTATCCGAAAATCCGTATGTACGAGCCGGTATCTACCTGGAGCCGGTCATTCGACAAATGGCCGAAGACGTTTTTAATATTCCGGTTCGATTGTGCAATATCACAAGATACCACCCGGACTATCCCAACTTTAGGGCGAATGTTGACGGCAAGATTAAAGGACGGTTTGAAGGTATCGAGTTCAAAAATCGGGGACATTGGCAGGGCAGCAAGTACGGTCAACAAGAGACAGATGAGGTTTTAGACTGCGAGCTTTGTCAATGCTTATGGTACTTGGGAATTACCGGCTGGCAACGCTGGCATTTGATCGTTTTGATTGGCGGCTTCGATTTACGCCACTTTGTCATTGAGCGCGACGAGGAAATGATTAAAGTCATTTTCGAGAAGGCGCGTTACTTTTGGGAGGAAAACGTACTAAAAAAAGTACCACCGGCACCGACCACGTTAAGCGATTTAAAGCAGCTTTACCCCTCAGATAACGGGCAATCCATAGTAGCTACACCGGATATAGAGCATATAGTCGAGGCACTTAAAACCGCGAAGGATATAGAGAAGATCGCGGCGGGTAATGTTGACGGCCTGGAGCTGGAGCTTAAAAGTTTTATTGGCAATAACACCACGCTGGTTGACGGCACAGGTCAAACCCTAGCGACCTGGAAGGCTCAGACTACGAACCGGATTGATTGCACCCAGTTTAAAAAATCACTTCCAGACATTGCCGCACAGTTCACCAAGTCGAGCGAAAGCCGCGTATTGAGGTTGAAATCATGAACGAGCTAATCACACAAGAAACCGAAATACAGCGGTTCGAGCTGGCGCAACGTGAAGCAAAAGCCCTGCAAACATCCGACTTATTGCCAACGCAGTTTAAAAACAACCTGGGCAATATTTTAATTGCCATGGAGTATGCACGGCGATTGGACATGCCACCGCTGGCGGTTATGCAATCAATGTATGTTATCCACGGCAAACCGGCTTTTGATTCAAAATTTTATATTGCCCAGATCGTTTCAAGATACGGTCAAATTCACTTTGAAATGTCTGGAACCGGCGATGATGCGGCTTGTTTTGTGTGGGTAATTGACCCCACAACGGGCGAACAACTCAAAAGCTCAGAGGTCAGCATTGCAATGTCTAAAAAAGAAGGTTGGTACTCGAAAGCCGGGAGCAAATGGCCGACGATGCCAGACTTGATGCTCAGGTATCGAGCGGCGGCGTTCTTTGCCCGATGCTATTTGCCCGATTTAATCTTGGGACTTCAAAGCGTGGATGAGGTTAATGACATTGAGCTTAATCGTGAGACCGGCGAAGTTAAAAAAATCACAACACGCGGTATCCGTGGCCTCAAGCAGAAATTGTCAGGGGGCGGCGATGTCGAGTCAAGCTGAACGTGAAGCCGAAAGTTTGGCGAAATTGAAGGCGCAATTTACCTTAAAACAACCTGCACCCATTCCAAAAACCAAACCGGCGGCTCAAATACCATTGAGGATTATCCCAGCACCGCCACCAATACCGGCAAACCGGAAACCGTTGAACATCAAAGAAATCCCGATTTTTACGCTTATCCCTGCTCCCGAACTGACAGGGGAACACGTTTGTATTGATTGGCTGATTGAGGACATTCTTGAGCAGGGCAGTTTAAATTTATTATTTGGCGAACCCAGCGCGGGGAAATCCCTGTTTGCCCTGGATTGGGCGTTCTGTATTGCTGGCGGTATAGACTGGCACAACCACCGCACCACACAGGTTGATGTTGTCATTGTCGCTGGCGAAGGTCATTTAGGCATTAAACGGCGGCTAAAGGCGTTAGAAGTCAAATACGACCGCAAAGCTCCCGAGATGCTATTTATCAGTCAACAACCGGCGCAATTATCCGACCCGGTCAATGCTCAATGGGTTGCTAATTCCATCAAGGCAAAATGCAAAAGCCCCGGGCTGGTTATTATCGACACCCTGCATAGAAACATGGAAGGCGACGAAAACAGCTCACAGGACATTGGCATTTTTATTCACAACATTGATATTTTTATCAGGCCATTGGGCGCGGCGGTTTTGATTGTCCACCATTCAGGACACGGCGCAAAAGATCGGAGCCGTGGCAGTTCTTCAATTAGGGCGGCGATGGATGGGGAGTTTTTAGCCACCAAGAATGATTCTGGCATAACGCTCACTTGCAATAAGGCCAAAGACTTTGAAGCCCTGGCTCCCCTTCAATTTACCCTGAAACCTGTAAAACTGGACTGGCTGGACAATGACGGCGAAGCGATGAGCAGCGTTTACCTGGAGTTTGAAGGCAACGCGAGCAACAGCGGAAAACGGCGCAAATTATCGGCGCGTGATGATGCGATTCTAACCAGTTTGAACGAGGCCATTAATGAACATGGCGTATCACCTACCCATGAAATTAAAACCAAGTTTGGCGGTTTTGATTCGTTCGTGGACGTGCAACAAAAGATTGTCCACATAGATCATTGGCGTGAAAAGGCTTATCGAACAATCACCGTTGACGGTAAAGATGATAATGCACACGCAAAAAAAATGGCCTTCAAGCGATGCAGGGACAAGCTGTTTAATAACGGTTTTACGGTCGAATATGGGGATTATGCCTGGCGTGTTTTTAATTCGTAGGGTAACAGAACGGCACAAAACGGCACAGTTGTATCTTGTGTGCCTTGGGTAACAGAACGGCACACACCCCTTTAGGGGTGTGCCGTGTTGTAACCCAAACACGTTACCCACAAAATGAGGTAATAGTATGAAACTTACACTATCAAACAAAATTGAAATAACCGACCTGGACACCTTCGAGCAAGGATTGATCGAATCATCCTGCACGTTTAGCAATCCAAAATTTATTGAAGCCCAAAAAATGGGGCGTTATACCGGCAGGATCAGCAGGAAAATAAAGTTATTCGAGTTATGTGGCGCAAACCGTTATGTGCCCCCACACTGCCGAACCTTTGACAGACGTC
>JBAXXH010000182.1:0-6851 GCA_037127995.1 Methylococcaceae bacterium
ATCACATCGGGATAAAAGGTGGTGTTGAGGATTAAATAGGGGCGGACGTGACAGTATCCGCTCCAGTTTCTGGTAAAGCCATCCATTACAGGAGTCAAAGGGTTTCTGTCACGGTGAAGGAAGACGGTATATGGATTATCGGCTTTCGGTTCGATCGAACTCAAACTTCGGCGCGAGCTCGTTTATCGCTTCGAAGAAACTTACTGACGGCTATTGGCCGTTATTACCAGTTGGTTCACTAGAAAGACTGTCCGCTTTCTGTTAGAAAGCTGCCATTTGGAAATTTGGCTCCAATGTCCCCTTCTGGCCGGGAGGCACCCGCCACACAGCATCAAAATCAGCTATCGAGAAACGCTTGTGTCAGCAGCTCAGACCCCTTGCAGGCGTAGAGTAATGATAACTTTAAATTGATGCTGTAACTTCAGACTACTTGTTCATCTTATCATTCAAGTAATCATGTATTAAAAGTTTATTATCTTCTAAAGAATAATCTTTCATGTATTCAATGACCGTTGTTTGAGGTTGCGTTTCTGAAAACTTTAGGCCTTTGGCTATAGTTTGCTTAAATATTTCTTTATTAATAATTGCTGGTTCATAGTTAGGATCTAATGCAATAGCTCTGTCGAAAGCCTCTATCGCCTTCTTATCTTCGTTTAAATGAGCATAACAAAGAGCCATATTGCCAAAAGCTTGTGGTGCTGATGGGTTGATCCTGATGGTTTCTTTATAGCCAGCGATTGCTTTTTCCCATTGTCTATTCTGCATTAACTCAAAGGCGGCATTAAATCTTTTTAAGCTTCCAATATACTCATCTAAATCAAGCCCTGTGGTTTTATAAGTTATCAGCTCAAAATCACCTAAAAGTTCCTTTGCCATCCCAACAGCTTCGTCACTATTTTCACCTAATTCGATGACTTTACGGAGCGAAACAACCATTTCTATAATATCCATTTTTTTCTGCGCACTAAGGGCTCTATTAAACCAACAGCCGACATAATATGGATATATTTCTATTGATTTATCAAAGCACGCCATTGCTTCGTCATGTTGTCCTTTAAAGCCATGAATGGTTCCCATAGCAAAATGAATGGTGTGTAAGTCAGCATTTGCTTTCATCAATGAACGTATAATCAACTCTCCATCTGCAATATTACCTGCCTCAACCATCCCTAAAGCACGATCAATTTCATCATCAACTTCTGGTGCTATGCGTATAGTAAAATGTTGAGGTGATTTCTTGGCTTTTTCAATGGCAAACTTCCGCGAGTCTTTGTAATATGAACAGCCTTCACATTCCACGTTACGGATTTCAGCACAACAACGAGGGCAAATAAGCGTCATGTCCTTTAATAAGCAACCTCGCTTACCTTTTGCATTTGAGCAAATAATACAATTTTGTTTCATACACTTCTGTTGGGTTCTATTGTTCGTCTAATTTATTGATATTTTATACATTTCCACAGAAAATATAAATTTTCATCTCTCAATATCAATACCGACAGAATACATGATCATTTTGAACGTCCGGGATTGGCCGTTGGTTGGCAGTGGCACCTACAATATTTTTATCGCACACCAGTTTTCGGGTAGTTCCTACAAATCAATGCAGGTTGTTTTTTATCAACGAGTTACCGGGATAGGAATCACGAATAAAAATCTCCAAGTTAATGCTTCTTGAGTCAAGCCCATTGCCATGGCAGGTGTCCGGTGCCTCCATTTTTTTTGAAATCGTGAAGTGCCAGGAAGTGTAAGTGACAGCCTTAAACTTTTATGATGGCATCGATAGTTGTAGTCATAGAGATTAATCCAAAGTGTATCCGTAAAATTCGCTTTCTTTTTACAATAACCCAATGTTTTCCTTTGTAAATAAGACACCCGTTGTCTCAAGGTCAGATTAAAGCGCTCAATATAAGAGGTGTTTTGGGTTTTTCCTTTAAAATCCGCTTCCGTTCCTTTCACAAAACATTTCTTGACGGTGACCAAACGCATTTTTACCCCTTTCTTCACGATTTGCAGATAAACATAGTCTATGTCAGTGAATACGGATTGTAAGGCATTCTTGTATGCCGCCAGCTTGTCAGTCGTGACCTTTAACGGCTTAATCCGAGGCAGTTTGCCGAGGTAGTGTTTTATCCGGGTCAGGCAAGTTGCTGACTGGGAACAGACAGTTGACCGTTAAAACGCCTGACAACCATCTTTACCCTCAGGCTTGGGATGATTGGGTGGCAGTCGGTTTAGGATCGTGATCCTATAGACAAACAAAAACACCAAAATCAATGAATTGTCATTAGCCTTTGTTCGGGAAGGAGGGTTAGACTTGGCCTGTCGCCAGAAAATTTTCGTAATTTTTTGTAATTTCGGATGTGTAGAGGATCAAATGCCATAAATACATAGGCAGAACCGCGTCGGCGGATTTTAAAAAAAAATTGAGTATAAAAAAAGCTGGGACTGCTGCCTGTTTTTTAGGGCTTGCAGGATTTAGGTTAAATGATATTTGCACGACTTGTTTTGTGCGGTATAACATTTCACTTTTTAACGGCACGATTGAATACAATATCGCTTATGGCGATCCTGATGCTTCATTTGAAGCTGTACAAAATGCTGCAAAAAACGGCTCAATTACATGATTTTATTTTAACCCTGCCCAAGCAATACGAAACCATTATTGGCGAAAGAGGCTTAATGCTGTCTGGTGGTGAAAGACAATGTCTTGCAATTGCACGCGCCGTGATAAAAAATCCGGCTATTTTTATTTTTGATGAAGCGACTTCCGCGTTGGATACCAACACCGAAAGCGCCTTGCAAGCTGAAATGGTTGAGTTGTTTAAAAATCGAACCTCTATTGTGATAGTCCATCGCTTATCAACGATTTCAAGTGCTGATCAAATTTTGGTTATGAGCCAAGGTGAAATCGTTGAAGCTGGAACGCATAATTCATTAATGCAGGCACGCGGAATATATTATGGGATGTGGAATTAAGAAAAATTTCATGATACTAAGAGGGATTTTAGAGCGATCTCAAGCGTGACGGGTTTTGCAACCCCGTTATTTATGTTTTGTTAATGTCGGACACTAAATGATTACAGCAAGGCGTTCTTATTTAACTGTCTTTCTTTAAAAACCACCCCGCTCGCCATGATTTGAAGTTACGTAACTATTCAGTCCCCCCTTTTTGAAAAAGAGGGGTTAGTCCTCCGACCCAGGGTTCACTTCCCAGCGACTGGCCTGCCTTCTGGGACTGGAGTTCTGCCCACTGGAATAAAAGACCTTGCCTTGCCGCACTATCAACACATAAAAATATAATTTTGCAAGACCTGGCTCTTAAATCCGGATAATAAAGAAGATCAGCGCCTTAATCTATGCAGGGTTGGCAACGCTTTTCTGCCCACTTTTTATCTTAAATTTATTGAGAAAAATCGTCAGTAGTTGCCTTGATGTAGTGGAACGGAATCGAGGATTTGGAGGCTTTGGTTATCCTCGATTACAATTCGTTATATCAAGGCTACTTGTTATTTTCCGACCGTTAAAAAAACTGCTTTGCAAAATTAGTAATCGCTAACCCTAAAACTGCACCTAGCATCCAGCGATTTAGCTTCATTTCACCTGACATTTCTGCTTTCAACTCACGAATTTCAAAACGTACCAACTCAATATCACTCTTCGTTGCTAACTCCGCACCACCACTTACGTCTTTAAATGCTTGCGCCATCGCAGCCGCTTGCTCACGAATAACACCGACTTTTTCCAGTTTCTCAACAAACTTTAAAGTATCGAACGTTACCGTACTCATTTTTCATCTCCATTAACCAATGTTTTTAAGTATAACACGACAAAAAACAAGGCCACCTAATATGCACACAATTTAACATAAACTTAATTTGGAAAGGAGGCTGATATATAGATACTTGCCCTTGCGGCCTAGTGTCTTGTTCCATCCATGCTTACTCTTTGGTATTTCCTCCTCCGGCCCGGAGTTCACTTTCCAGCGACTGGCCTGCCTTCTGGGATTGAAGTTCCACCCACTGGAATAAACGACCTTGCCTGGCCGCACTATCAATACATAAAAATATAATTTTACAAGACCTGACCCTAATATTTCATTATTCTCTTTTATTTCTAGGTATTTATACGTATTGTTTTTTTATTTAAAAGCAATATAGTTACTTCAAGGCTTGACTATATCGATCATAGTGAGCTGACCAAAAGTTGATATGCTTGAAGAATCAATGGAAATAAATTTAATCCCCATTGATTATTTTGATTTTAATTATCTATTTATGAGGATAAAAAATGAATTTAATACATTTTTGCTATTTACTGCATAAAGAACGATTTACTAAGAAACCTGGTTTGTTGGGATTTGTCGTTATATTTTTGATGATGTCGGTTTCCAGTCAAACCATCGCCGCTTCTTTTCAACAGGTGACTGTACAGGTTTTTGCTCAGGATCCTGCTCATCCAGGGGGTCGCTTACATTATTCGTGGCGAGTAAGTGAAGGAAGCATCAGGAACATCGATGCCCCGATTACTACATGGAGGATTCCACAAGGTCCTGGTGTACATTTCGCTAATGTTCTTGTCTCGAATCGATTAGGCGGTTATACCGAAAGAAGAATAGCCGTAATTAGTGATGGCCTGGGTATTTTGGCTAAAGTGACTCCGATCAAAGATTTTTCTCCTCCGCTAAGCAACTTAAATACCATTCAAATTAGTGAAACAGAATTTGTTGTTGCCGCTGATACGGATTATGCCAGATCAAATATTGCTGGTGAAGGTAAATACGGAAATGGAACGGCTACCTTCAAGCGAGCTGTGTATCTCCCTGATTTGGATGTTAATTATACCGACGAATTTTCAAATGAGGTTTTTCATGCGTTACCTAACCTATCCGGTCGCTTGTCCGTTTGGAATAGTAATCACCCAATTTGTTGTTTGAATGGGGATTTTCCTTATGGTCATCCGCATACTCATGTCAATTCGACTCATGATAATCCGTTTACTCAATTGTCACCTATTGCAAATCCTTCTGACGCTTTATCTTACATTGTTGGTTCAGCCCAAATTCAAGGTGGTGGAATATGCGGCACTGATAATAAATTTCAAGGTGTTCAATCCACTGCAACTGCCGTCCTTCTTGATGTCAAGCAAAAGCAATTGGGTGGTGTTGTCCGTGTAAACAGCTTTGGTGATTACGCTTTACCTTGGAACCCTTTAGCTTGGTATGTTAAGGTGAAGTGTGAAAATAATGTGCCGTTAACCGTTGCAATTGATCCTTCTACTTCTGTTGCTGATCCGGCTATTTTTAAAGCCAGTCTGCCTGTTGTTTCAAATATGACCGCAAGCATTTCCGGGAAACTTTTAGACTTGACCACACAGGCCAAGGCAAAATTTTTACCACCCGATTCAGGTTTACCTTCCAGTAATTTTTCTCGTACCGATCATTTCCTGGCTTTCAAAGGTGTAGATACCAAGCAATCAGCTTGCGAATATTACCGAACCATCGGTGCTGTGCAAAGTTGTGACGCCACAGGCAACGCGACGGGTGCGGTTACCTTTGAAGATTGGAAACATAAAGTGGGCCTTGGGGACTACAAAAATACAGGTGCTTTTAGTGGTCAAAAAGCTATTGAATATACGGCCACTTACATTAATAAGATGGATCTTAATTTAACGCGAAATCATCATGCCATTACCTATGCCATTAACGGTAAAAATATTACTGCGGCTTATGTTTGCAACCATTTAGGTCCTGCAAGTGAAGCGCAAGTCGATATTGATGCAGCCATTGATAACGCAATACACGGGCGTAATCTAGTGGCCTGTGTAGCTATGGATTATGGTTATGAATTAGCTAACGGCCAACCTTATGTCCGTTATTTTACTTTTGCTCCCAATGGACAATTGTTGATGTCTGTAAATTTGGATGGGCGGGGTGAGAAGCATATACCCGGCACTTGTATAGCCTGCCATGGTGGCAGGAAATATGATGGGCAATTCCCGATTGATAAAAGGACCTCACCTGATTTTGGCGGACATTTTCTACCTTATGATGTTGGTAATTTTTCCTTCTCAAGCGTTGCCGGGTACACTAAAGCAAAACAGCAAAAAGCCATTTACCATCTTAATAAAATTGCTCAAACCACTAATTTCACAACAATTGCGTCTGATCTGGTAAATGGTTGGTATCATAACGATACCGTTACAGTGACTGATCAAGATTATTTGCCTCAAGACTGGAAAAATGCTGTTACTAATGTTGGCACTATTAATGGAGCGGCTATTAAGGATCTTTATAAGAAGGTTGAAGAACCCTATTGCCGGAGTTGTCATGTAGCTATGGACTCTGAAAGAGCTACGAATAATCCAGAAGAGTTTGCTAATTGGCAAGGTAGCGGTACACCAGATGATGATGCATTTAAGCAGGTTATCTGCGGTGGAAATTCTACTGTGCAGCGCAACCATACCATGCCTAATTCACTGGTGACTTTTAATCGCATGTGGGCTGATGCTGATGCAATAACGTTAATTAAACAGTGGTCTGGTGATAATAATTGTCTTAATCACCCGGATCCAAAATTAAAATAATTTAAATTAATCAGCACCGGGTTGATGCTTTTTCAACCCGACGTTTACCTTTTAACTCAATCGTCGGGTTGCCAAAAAACGTGGCAGCCCGACTACGGTGACTCAGTAGATGCCGGTTTCGATCTTAGAACACCAATCAGACGGGCTTTAACGGATTTTTATCTTTAGTAAAAAAATACTTATTGCACAAACGGGGGGTCACAAACTGTGGGTCACCCATTAGCCTGCCCCTGTCACCCATTAGCCTGCCCCTGTCAATAAGCCAA
>JBAXXH010000183.1:0-6828 GCA_037127995.1 Methylococcaceae bacterium
ATAAAGCACGTAGGGATGCCAATTATTTTTTAAGGAATGCTCTGAATCGCTGCTGATCCGTTCGTTGTAGTAACTTATGGTATAGTTCATGATACTATTGTAACAAATTTGTTATTTTACAGGGTCTAATTTCATGCTGTACTTTTTAATTTTTCCAGCGCTGCCTGCAATACTCTAAGTTGGCAAGGGACAAGGGGTCAAAGGGACTAGGGGTCAAGGGGTCAGTTCTAACATTCCAACATTATTTATTTCTAATGGTTTTTGACATATCTGCGGATTAGTGCCTGAATGTTAGAATGTTAGAACTGACCCCGTCTTTCGTAGACAGAGATCGTCATAGCCGATCAAGTCGCCACATGACAAGTCTATCTCCGGCCCTTAATGCTGTACGGCATTTGTCATTTTCAGAAGATGACTGCACTACCGAAGAATCTTTCCCATGCTTCGTAGGGCAACGTTAGAAAACAGCTCTCAGCAAAAGGCGAACATCTTCTTCAATACCCAAACCTCACTCTTGTGTATATCACTTCTAAGCATAAACAAGAATGGTACAGATGTCCACTGATCAGCGCATCATCAGAAGTCCTGTGCACATGGCGGGTCTAGGCCAATGAAATGGTGCAGATCACACATATTGCCCGGCACACCAGGCAGACGACCAGGCCCACTGAAAATTGTAGCCACCCAACCAACCGGTCACATCGACTACTTCACCGATAAAATAAAGCCCTGGCACTTGTTTGCTTTCCATGGTTTTGGAGGAAAGTGCTTCGCAATCTACGCCGCCAACGGTAACCTCGGCTGTACGATAACCTTCTGTACCGCCAGGTTTAATTGTCCAGTGGTGTAGCTGATCGGCAACCTGCTGAATCTGCCGGTCAGATAAATCAGGTAACGATCTGGTTAAGAGTTCTTCAGGTAACAAACAGCTAACCAGTCGTTTGGGTAAATAGCCGTCCAAAATGGTTTTTAAGGTGTTCTTTAATTTTTGCTGACGTTTTGCTTTAAGCTCTGTAGCCAGATTAAATGTGGGCAATAAGTCAATCACCAGCGATTCGCCTCCGGACAGCCAGTAGGATGAAATTTGTAATATCGCAGGCCCACTCAAACCACGGTGTGTAAACAATACATTTTCATTAAAAGTCTGCCGTTTGTTACTGACGCTACAGGGCACGGCAATACCGGATAAAGGAGCAAATTGTTCTTTATCTTCTGGTTGCAGGGTTAAAGGCACCAAGCCTGCGCGAGTTGCTACGACAGGAATACCAAATTGCCCGGCTATTTTATAACCAAAGGGCGATGCACCCATTTTGGGAATAGACAGCCCGCCGGTGGCAACCACTAAAGACTGGTTGCTTACATCACCCTGATTGGTTTTAAGATGAAATCCGTTGGTTAATTTTTCCAGGCTTTCTATGACAGTATTGAGTTGCACAATTACGCCGGCATCCGCACATTCTTTTAATAACATATTTAAAATGTCTTTTGCGCTGTCGTTGCAAAACAACTGGCCGTGATCTCTTTCATGATAAGGAATTTGGTAGCGTGCGATTAATGCCAAAAAATCCCACTGGGTATAGCGACTCAGTGCCGACTTACAAAAATGCGGATTATTTGAAATAAAATTATCAGGTTCTATAGAATAGTTGGTAAAATTGCAACGACCGCCACCGGACATCAGGATTTTTTTCCCTGCCTTATTGGCATGATCCAGCACCATGACTTGTCGACCCCGTTTACCTGCTTCAATAGCGCACATCAAACCCGACGCGCCGGCTCCGATAATGATGACATCGGTTTCAGTCATGACCTACACCCACAAAAAACTGCGAATTATACCTTATTCGCTTCTAAAAACTAAATGATGACATTTTCAGAATGGCCAACCACTTAATCCCAGATAATGGTAACGACTCAGCCGTTAACAAATAGAACACCGATGACACTGATTTGACTGATAGACACGGATAAAAGATATTTATTAACCTCGAACCTCATAAAATAACGGGCATCCTTCATAGAAGCCCAAAAGTAGTTGACACTTTTTTATCACAAAAAATGCTAATAATCTCTGTAGGTCAGGTTAGGTGCTAGCCGTAACCCGACACAGATACTATAAGGTGAAGGGTTATTTAATGCGAGTTGCCTAAAAGCCGGAATACAAACCTGGGTTTGTAGTCCAAATTGACAAGATGTCGGGTACGTCACTGCGATTAATTTAAGTATATGGAGACAATAAAGCGGGAGCTTATTTATTGCGGGTTGCTTAAATAAAATCCGTTGAAATCCGTCCAATCCGTGTTCTATGCCTTTGCCGGGCCGAGACTGGACTAAATCGTGCATTGATATTCAATAAACGTAGAAGTTTCACCGGTTATCATAACTTAATCAGGTAATCTTTTGGACAAAAAAATAATAAACCTGTAATCTCACAGACTATGAGTTATTTTTTTATATAATCGAACGTTTTAGCGGTTAATATTCACTAATGCAAACACCTTTTAAGACCATAGGTATTATAGGAAAACCCAGTGACCCCAGCATTACCGAGACGTTGACCGGGCTTTACAATTACTTGATGCAACATCAATACTCGGTGTGTGTTACTGAAGACAGTGTAAAATTTATTAAAAATCACGCCATTGAAGCGTATTCGATGGCGGAACTGGGGCAACATTGCGATGTGGTTATCGCGGTGGGCGGGGATGGCACTTTTTTAGCCGCCGCGCGTGCCATTGTGGCTTATGACATCCCTTTAATCGGGATTAACTTGGGACGACTGGGTTTTCTGGTAGACATATCGCCAAACCAACTGCCTGCTAGATTGCACCACATACTTCAAGGCCATTACTCGGAAGAAAAGCGCTATTTATTGCGTGCCAAAATCATCCGCGACAATCAGGTGATTCACGAAGAAACTGCAGTCAACGAAGTAGCCATTCATCGTTGGGTGACGCCCAGCATGATTGAAATTGTGACAAAAATTGATAATGTGTTTTTAAATTCCCAGCGCTCTGACGGTTTGATTATTTCCACGCCAACCGGCTCAACCGCTTATTCTTTATCCGCAGGAGGGCCGATTTTGTATCCGTCTTTAAATGCCCTGGTATTGGTGCCGCTTAATCCCCATACTTTATCAAACCGGCCTATTGTCATTCACGACTCGGCCGAGATTGAAATCAGCTTTTGCCAAACCAAGCAAATCAATGCCTTGGTCACTTGTGATCACATTGAAATTCCTGACGTGTTAATCAGTGACAAAATTTTGATTAAAAAAGACCCTAAACCTATTAGAATTCTTCATCCTGAAGGTCATGACTATTTTGAAATTCTCAGAAATAAATTAAACTGGAGCAGTGGCTACCACAGCTAATCACTATGCTATTAAACCTGAATATTATTGACCTTGCCGTCGTAAAATCACTTGATCTTGACCTTGAAAAAGGCATGTCGGTTCTTACCGGCGAAACCGGAGCGGGTAAATCTATTTTATTAACCGCTTTAGGCTTGGCGCTGGGTGATCGGGCTGATTCCGGCTACGTTCGACCTGAATGTAAACGCGCCGAAGTTAATCTTGAATTTGATTTGGCCGATGCGCCGGATGCCCAACAATGGCTGAAAGAAAATGAGCTGGATGACGAGCAACACTGCTTAATCCGGCGCATAGTGAACCAGGATGGCCGCTCAAAAGCCTACATTAACAACCGTCCCGTTACCTTGCAGTTTTTACAGGAACTGAGTGAAAAACTTGTTGAAATTCATGGCCAACACGCTCACCTGACCTTGCTTAACAGTGATGAGCAACGCCGTTTGCTGGATGCTTATGCAAAAAATCAAAGCCTTCTTGATCAACTAAACACCTGTTATAAACAATGGTTGCTTGCCCATAAAGAACTGGCAAGCCTGATTAAAGCCAGCGTAGACCAATCCGAACGCGAAGAATTGCTGCGTTACCAGATTGAAGAATTACAACAATTGGATCTGGCGAATTTCAGTTATTCGGCTTTATCGGAAGAACACAGCAAGCTGGCAAATCTGGGACAGATTTTATCCACAGGCCAAGCACAGGTTGACCTGCTTTATGAGGGCGATCCGCAATCTGTCAATCAAATGCTTAGCCATAGTGTCAGTGAATTGACTCATATTGCCCGATTTGCGCCAGAATTAACTGAAATATGTACGCTTTTATCAGAAGCCCAGATACAAACAGAAGAAGCCGCCATTCAATTACGGCGCTTTCTGGAATCCCAAGAAGCCGATCCACAACGCATGGATTCGCTGGAAAACCAGATTGGCGTTATTCAAAACCTCAGTCGCAAACATCACGTAACTCCGGATGAACTACCTGAATTGGTAGACAAGCTTGAGGCTGAACTGGATGGACTCACGCACAGCGGTGAACGCATTGAGATCTTAACCGCCGATACGGCGCAATTGCTTGCCCAATATCATCAATTGGCGGCACAATTGTCTGGACAACGGCGTCAAACCGGACAAAAATTACAAAAACAGATTTCGGACATGATAAAAGAACTGGGAATGCCGCAAGGTGAATTTTTAGTTGATATTACCGATTTGGATACCGATGCTCCGAAACTAAACGGCAAGGATAAAATTGAGTTTTTAATCAGTGCCAATCCGGGGCTTCCCCCTAAACCACTGGCTAAAGTCGCTTCGGGAGGAGAATTATCGCGCATTAGTTTAGCCATACAAGTGACGACTTCTAATGATAAAACCACGCCCACTCTCATTTTTGATGAAGTGGATTCAGGTATCGGCGGTGGCGTTGCTGAAATTGTCGGGCAAAAGTTACGCAGCTTAAGCCTCAATCGGCAAGTGATGTGTGTTACGCATTTACCGCAAGTTGCGGCACAGGCGCATCACCATCTTTACGTTGAAAAAAATAATAAAACCGACATAACATCGTCCAGTGTCAGGTTATTGCATAATGATGAACGCATTGAAGAAGTTGCCCGCATGTTGGGCGGCGTTACCATTACCGCCAATACCCTGGCGCATGCCAAGGAGATGTTGTATCAATCGACTTCCGGCATCCTGCCGGAAGGTACAACCACAGGACAATAAAAAATGAATCGATTTCCAGCCGAATGGGAAAAACAATCTGCCATCTTAATATCATGGCCACATAAAACAAGCGACTTCAGCAATCGACTTGAATCTGTAGAGCAATCCTACAGCGTTATTGCTGACACGATCACCCAATATCAAAAGCTCATTATCGTCTGTAGAGATGAGAGCCATCAACAACATATTAGATCGTTAATCAGTAATCACGACACTATCGACTTTATCCATGCCACCGTTAATGACATCTGGGTTAGGGATACGGTTTTTCTTAGCGTAGAAAAGGGAGGTGCCATCACCCATCTTAATTTTCTTTTTAATGGCTGGGGTGAAAAATACTTGCATCAAAATGACAATGCACTTAACCACAAACTGTTAAATGCCAAACCCTTTAAAGGCAAAGCGTATAAGGACATTGATTTTATACTGGAAGGCGGCAGTGTCGAAAGTGACGGCATTGACACTATTTTAACCACGAAACAGTGCCTGTTAAATCCCAATAGAAACATCGGCCTGACACAACAGGAAATAGAACAACAACTGCTGGAAAATCTGGGCGCTAAACGGGTATTATGGCTGGATCAGGAAAACCTGTCCGGCGATGATACCGATGCCCACATTGATACCCTGGCCCGCTTCTGCTCAGCCAACACCATTGCTTATACCAGTTGCGATGAAGCTGATGATCTGCACTATACCAGCTTAAAATACATGGAAAGGCAATTACAGGACTTTAGAAACCAGGCAGGCGATCCCTACCATTTAGTCCCCCTGCCCTTGCCAAAACCGATTTATGACGAAGAAGGGCAACAATTGCCAGCCAATTATGCCAATTTCTTAATCATTAATCATGCCGTCATGGTGCCGGTTTATGGTGATCCCATGGACGAAGTTGCCCTGCAACGCTTGGCTGAATGCTTTCCTGAGCATGAAATTATTGCAACCCCGTGTCGGCCACTGGTACATCAATATGGCAGTTTGCATTGCATGGCGATGCAGATTCCTGAAGGTGTATTGAGTCCTGTTGTTTAAATAACCGGCTACTTATTTAAAACGGGACGTGGTTAAAAGCCCCGTCCCGCTTGGAGGTTTGTGAACTATGCAGGAATACTATGTTATTTGTTTTTCTTCGTGCTCTTCGTGTCTTCGTGGTGAATAAAAAACAGACTTACTTTTCCCCTTGAAACGCCACCAAATACTTCCCATAGCCAGCCGCTGCCATTTCTTCTACCGGAATAAATCGTAAGGCTGCGGAGTTAAGGCAGTATCTAAGTCCGGTTGGTTTCGGGCCGTCAGTAAAAACATGACCCAGATGTGAATTGCCATAACGGCTACGGACTTCTGTACGTGGCAAAATCATAAAAAAATCCTTTTTTTCAGCGATATTCTCAGCGACCAGTGGTCGGGAAAAACTGGGCCAGCCAGTGCCGGAATCAAACTTATCCCTGGATGAAAACAGCGGCTCACCGGTGACAACGTCTACATAAATACCTTCCCGTTTTTCATCCCAGTAGGTATTTTTAAACGGCGGCTCTGTGGATTCTTCTTGGGTTACCTGATATTGCAGAGGCGTTAGGGTTTTGCGTAAAACGTCATCAGACGGTTTGCTGTATTGGCCATTGCTTTTTTCCTGGCTTACTTTTAAATGCAAATCTTCGCCCCAGATTTTTTCCAGATATTGATCGCGGCCTGATTTAAAACGGTAGTAGTTATATCGGACGGGGTTCTTTTTGTAATAATCCT
>JBAXXH010000184.1:0-6826 GCA_037127995.1 Methylococcaceae bacterium
TACCTGATTGCGCTGCCCGACCCACCGCGACCATCACAGAAATAGGTGTTGCCAAACCCAGCGCACAAGGGCAAGCAATAACCAGCACGGTCATGGAGGTAACAAAAGCATAGCCCAATGACGGTTCGGGACCAAAGGTGTACCACACCAGAAAAGTCAGCACTGAAATAGCAACGACAGCGGGTACAAAAACACTGGAAATTTTATCGGCCAAGCGGGCAATTTCTGGTTTGCTGCTTTGTGCTTGCCGCACGCTTTTAATAATTTGCGCCAAGGCGGTATCGCGACCTATGCGCGTTGCTTTAAACAGAAAGCTGCCGGTTTGATTCATGGTGCCTGCCACCACTTCCGAGCCGACACTTTTTTCTACCGGAATCGGCTCACCCGTCAACATGGATTCATCCAGCGTGGAATGCCCTTCGAGCAACACGCCGTCAACGGCAATTTTTTCACCGGGTCTGACCCGCAGTGTTTCACCCAAGCCCACTTCTTCGATAGGAATATCCAGTTCTTCGCCATTTCTAACCACGCGAGCGGTACGGGGTTGCAAGCCGATTAATTGTCGGATCGCGCTGGATGTTTTACCTCGGGCCATCGTTTCCAGGGCGGTTCCCAGATTAATAAAAGCCAGAATAACAACGGCCGCTTCAAAATAAGCATGTTTTGCCAAGGCCGGCAAGGTCGCCGAATAGTCAATGACGATGCAGGAATACAGCCAAGCCGAACCGGTACCCAAGGCAATCAAGGTGTCCATGTTGGCCTGACCCAGACTTAACGACTTGATGGCACCGCTGTAAAAATGCCAACCAGAATACACCAGTATACTTAAGGTGATGAGTGCAATTTCCGGCCAGAGCCATTGTCCGGTCGCTGAACCGATTTCCGGCAGCCAGCCAAAATGTTCTGACAACATCAGCAAGGTTCCAAAAATTCCCGCAACGGCCGCTTTCTTCATCAGTTGTCGGTAACGCTGCAATTCTTGGGCTTCCTGTTCTGCCGGATCTTCAAAACCTTCCATGACCGCCGCATCAAAACCGGCCTCTTGGGCAGCCTGCTTTAACGCATCGGGGTCAGCGTGGCCTTTAATCATTGCCGAGTGATCGGCAAAATTAACACTGACAGAAGTAACGCCCTCAACGGCAGCCAAGGCACCCTCAACAGCACTTACGCAACCCGCACAACGCATCCCTAAAATGGATAGCCGAATCTCATCAGAAATCTCTTCTGCACTCATAGAATCTACCTTACTATAACTTGATTATTTAATCGCTCAATACCGGAAAACCTGCGCCAACAATGGTATCTTTTATATTATCCAATGTGGTTTTTTCATTATCAAAGTCGATACTGACGGTATCTTCTTTAAACGAAGCTTTTACCGAAATAACGCCATCAATAGCGGTTAGTTTTCCCGTGACATTGGTTTCACAACCGCCGCATTTCATATCGGTAACGGTTAAAACAACAGATTCAATCATTTCTCTTTCCTTTGTGTTGGTTGGTTTTACGGTTTTCGTGTTTGCTATTGATTAATTACCGCTTAATTGTTATATCATATATTAAGTAGCAACGGGTAATCATACGTAATTGAAAAGAATAGCCCTGCCCTCGCAGTGCTGTCAAATATTGATAGTCCGCTGAACCGTAAATGTTTTAGACTACCAAGATATTTTGATAACCCAATCACCTGTAATAGTAACTTATGCAATTAAACACGATCACTCATCAAACTATCGCCTTGGCCGGCATTGCTCAAGCAGCGGCGCTGGTGCAACAACTGGCGACCAAAGGCACGGCTGACCCGGTTGCGTTTGAAACCAGCATTGCCAGTATCTTGAAAATAGACTCTGACAGCGTCATTGATGTTTATGGCAGTCTGGCCGGATTAAAACTGGGATTGGTGCAACTTAACATACAAATGACCGGCTTTAAAGTGGTCAACCCTGAACAGGCACGGTATTCCGCTTCACTGGTTTTTATTGAAAACCAGTTATCCAGTCGCCAGGATCTGCTTCAAACCATTCAAATCGGTGTCTCTAAAGCCCAGGCACAGAGTGAACATTTTGGCTTGTTACATGAAAATGTACTGGCCAACTTGGGCGAAGTTTATCAGAACACCATTAGCACACTCCAGCCAAGAATCATGGTTAATGGTGAGCAGGAATATTTATCCAGACCCGAGATTGCCAATAAAATACGCGCCTGTTTGCTGGCGGGGGTACGCTCTGCTATTTTGTGGCGGCAATGCGGCGGTACGCGCTGGAAGTTTTTGTTTTACCGCAAAAAAATCCAGGCTGAATTACAAGTTTTGCTCAAACAAGTCTAGCTCTCATGACCAACCTGATAAACGTCGACCATCTGTGTCGCTATTACGGTAAAGTCTGCGCGGTTAATGATGTCAGCTTTACCTTGGCAAAAGGCGAAGTGCTGGGATTTCTTGGCCCTAATGGCGCGGGTAAAACCACCACCATGCAAATGCTTAGCGGTAATCTGGCACCCAGTTCCGGACAAATCACCATCAATGGCTTTGATTTGCTGGATCAACCCAACCAGGCCAAACGCAGTCTTGGCTATTTACCGGATACGCCGCCACTTTATAAAGAACTCAGCGTGCAGGAATTTTTGCACTATTGCGCTGAGCTTCAGGGTATCGGCAAAAACGCCATCACCCAAGCGATTAATCATGCCCAAGAACGCTGTGGGTTAACGGCGGTTTCTCATCGTTTGATTGCCAATCTGTCCAAGGGCTTTCAGCAGCGTGTGGGCATTGCTATGGCAATCTTGCACAACCCGGATGTTATTATTCTTGATGAACCTACAGTGGGTCTTGATCCTATCCAGATCAGGGAAATCCGCGCCTTAATACGCGAATTGGGGCAAGATCACGGTATCATTCTATCTACGCATATTCTGACTGAAGTACAGGAATCCTGCACGCACGTACAAATTATTCATCAGGGACAATTGATATTAAGTGAGAGCATCGCGGGGCTTAACCAGACCATGAATACCGGGAGCCTTCAAGTGACGACGCGACTGCCGGCAGATGCCAGCCTTTTATTAACCATACCAGGCATCAGCTCAATTGAGACCCTTGCCAATAATCAGCTCAAAATTTACTACCACGTGACCGACGATCCAACCCGGCACATTGCCGAAACCATTATTGCCAACGGCTGGGAATTGCAAGAACTGACGCCGGTAAAAAAATCGATGGAAGATATTTTTATCGCCCTGACCCGGGACAACGATTAATGAGCATGATATTAACCATCGCCAAACGAGAGTTTAAAAGCCTGTTTTTGTCGCCGCTGGCTTGGACGGTATTAGCCGTCCTGCAAGGACTTTTAGCTTATTTATTTTTAACCCAGGTTGAAACCTTCACCCTGATTCAGCCAAAATTAGCGACTATTGACGGAGCGCCCGGCTTGGCCGATATTGTCGTGACACCTTTGTATGGTAACGCCGCTATTATCTTGTTGCTGGTTACGCCGCTGTTAACCATGCGCCTAATCTGCGAGGAACGCCGCAACAAAACCCTGTCGCTGTTATTGTCTGCACCCATTTCCACGGCCGATATTATTCTTGGCAAATACTTGGGCAGCCTTGGCTTGTTATTACTGGTGGTTGTTCTGGTTACCCTGATGCCGCTGTCTTTGCTGGTGGGCGGCGAGCTTGATTGGGGCAAGCTCGCCGCCAACTTGCTGGCGTTGGTGTTGCTGGTCAGTGCCTTTACGTCTACCGGTCTTTTTATGTCCACGGTTGCCGGTCACCCTACCGTTGCCGCCATGGGTACTTTTGGCATTTTATTATTGTTATGGATTCTCGATTGGTCAGCCAGCATGAATGACCAGCGCAGCGAACTGTTTGAATATCTCTCCATTTTAAGGCACTTCCAAAACCTGCAAAGTGGCCAGCTTAGCTCAGCCGACATCAGCTATTTTTTGCTGTTTACCGCGACTTTTATCCTGCTGAGTATCCGCTGCCTTGCCAACGACCGCTTGCAAAAATGAAAATAACACCCCGCATTCACCAACAACTGCGCGTAAAAAACGCCCTCATTACTGCACTGTTATTATGTTTGCTGGGCTCTCTGGCTTGGTTAAGCAACCGCTATAGCGTGCAAACAGACATGACCAACAATGCCGGCAATACCTTGTCGCAAGCCTCGCAAAAACTACTGGCCTCACTCCCTGATAAAATCACCATCACGGCTTATGTTAAAAAAGGTCAGCCGATAAGAACCCAAATTGCCCAGTTAGTGGATCGCTATAGCCGGATTAAAACCGATGTGGTGCTTAATTTTATAGACCCTGATTTTGAGCCTGAAAAAGCCAGTGAATTAAACATCGGCCCGGAAGGCATTATTCTTGTTGAATATCAGGGACGCACAGAAAAACTGACCTTTCTTGATGAATCTTCCTTGACCAATGCGCTGCTGCAACTGGCCAATGCCAATGAGCGTTGGGTCTCGTTTTTAACCGGTCACGGTGAACGCTCGCCAGACGGTATAGCTAATTTTGATTTAGGCGACTTTGGCAAGGAATTAGCCCGTCGAAAGATTAATACCCAAACACTCAATTTGGCTACACTGCCCGCCATTCCCGATAACGCTGCCTTGCTGGTTATTGCTGCACCCAAAGTGCCGTTACTGGCCAGTGAAATGACGATAATACAACGTTATATTCAACGCGGTGGCAATCTATTGGTGTTAACCGACCCGGACAACAAACAACTGACCGCCTTGCAAAAACAACTGGGTATCAAGCAGCTTAATGGCGTGATTGTCGACAGCAGCTCCACGCTTTATGGCGTTAACGACCCCAGTTTTATACTCACCAGCGACTATACCCAACACCCTGTTACCAACGGTTTTAAGACTCTAACCCTTTATCCGGTTGTTGCCGCACTTGAAATTGACGGTAAAACCGATTTTACGACCACGCCTTTACTCAGCAGTACCGAAAAATCATGGACAGAAACCGGAGCCATCGAAGGAAAAATACGCTTTGATGCCAATGGACAGGAAAAACAGGGGCCGCTTGTTTTTGCCTACGCATTAACCCGAACGATCAATCAACCCATTCAACAACGCATTATTGTTGTCGGCGATGGCGATTTTTTAGCCAATGCCTATATAGGCAATGTCGGCAATCTGGATATGGGGCTAAGGCTGGTTTTGTGGCTTATTCATGAAGACCGCTTTATCGACATTCCTGCAAAAACCGCGACTGACAAGACACTGCAATTAACCCAAACAGCAGTTGCTGTCATCGGTTTTGGCTTTTTAATTATCCTTCCGTTATTGTTAACGGTCACAGGCTTTATCATCTGGCGCAAACGCAAACAGCGTTAATCCCAATGTCGTTAAGTTAAGCGCCTCTTGGGAAGATAAACCGTTGGCTGAGCGGTGTCATGCAGGTTGGGCAACCTCTTTTCGTTGCCCAACCTGCAACGGTCAAAATCAGAATATCGAGAGATTTCTTCAATGCCATTCGTGCGTTCCAACGCGAAAATGTCGGGCACGAAAATCATGTGCCCGACCTTGGCTATTTTAGTGCTTGCAAGGTGCGTTAAACGTCTGGTTTTCCTAGTATAGATTTTCAGATAAATAATTTCGATGCTAACGGATACCATCCCTTTAAGGGATGTTATCCGTGTGAACTAAATCTTCATGTAATGGAAGTTTAATTTCTGAAAGACTATATGTCAGATTAATTACACCTTTAATCACAATAGAGTATTGACAATGTTAATACTTAATTTATTATGTCAGGCATGGATATGAAATAGATGGTGAGCTGTTTATTTGGGACGAAATCAAGGCGAAGAAAAATTGGCGCAAACATGGCGTTCATTTTGAAGAGGCTGCGACTGCATTCTCAGACCCTATGCTGGTAATAATGACCGCTTCGCGCAATGATGAGGCGCGAGATGCAGTTATTGGTTTCGATATTACAGGCCGACTACTCTATGTGGTTCGTATCGAAATTGAAGAAAAATCTATACGTATCATTTCTGCGCGTCGTGCTGAACCTAACGAGGAACTTAATTATGCTTTCTGAACGCCTGAAAAAACGATTAACTAAAGACCGTCCAATGACATCCATTACTTTACGCATTCCTGTTGATGTTGTTGAGTCCATGAAAGAAATAGCACCATACAAGGGATTCACCGGCTATCAAACACTGCTTAAATCATATATTAGCGAAGGGTTACGCGATGATGAGGCGAGATATTTGAGCAGCGCAACAACTCAACTTATCGCAGCACTAAAGAGACATGGTGTTCCTGATAATATAATAGAAGAAGCATCACGCGAAGTAGCTTAAGTCCAGTCGGGTTAGCGATAGCGTAACCCGACCTTATGTGGCTGTAAATCAATCGAGTCTGCCCCTAATACTGCTACCTTAAATTTTAATTAATTTAATAATCAACAAGTTGTATGTTAAAAGTATACAAAAATGTGATCTTTTTAAAGCGACCAATATACGAAAAATCAACAAGTTAAATAGAAATAGAATCGCAATCTGTTTTTCTCAACACTTTTTGAGTTTGATCTCGCCATTTATTTGTATTCCAACACATTGATTATAATATAGATATTTTTAAGGTAGCAGTATTAGAGTCTGCCCCCATTGATTTTTGGCAGAAGTTAATGGGAAGCTTGAGGCTATCTTGTTTGATGGTTAGCAAGTGACCAATTTAATATCAAAAACCGGGAGCAAAAACCGAGGCTAGGTCTTGCTTTAACATATAAAAATGTAATCTTGGTCGAGATAGAAATGTGGCGCACGCCTGTTTTAGGCCGATTAACTTCCTCAG
>JBAXXH010000185.1:0-6792 GCA_037127995.1 Methylococcaceae bacterium
GTCTTAATCCCTTCTTAATAAGGTCTCTGGTTTGAATTGCTCGGCATTCTTTCTCCTTTTTCTTTCAATAGGTTAGCGGGGTGGTTGACAAGGTTTTTCATTTTTAAAAAGTTATCTCTCATTGGTTAGCCAACGTTGTAAGTGCTGTTGCAAATTTTTAAGCTCGGTTCCGCAGCAAAGTTCAATAGCAAGCTCTTTGGCTCTTGCCCGACTGGACTTATCCAGGTGATTAAAACTCACCAGCATGGCGCGTCCTTGCAGACCGCCCATTAAATCGCGAAGGCTATCCAGTTTATACAGTACATCCGCATCTTTGTCTTCTTTAAATCGTTGGGTTTTGCATTCGATCAGGTGCAAACGGTTGGCTTTGATAAGACCGATATCGATTTCGTTTTTAACCACCGCACGCCCGGCGGATTGTCGTTTGAGATTAATGTTACAGGCGATATCTTGTATACCCACGATTTTTTTAAGGTTAAGGCACACCGCATAGGTGTGCATTTCCAGCCAACCGCCGTTGGTAGTAAAGCGGGCGTTTTCATCAACAAAAGACAGACTGTGACCATTAATATTGCAAAGTCCGGCTGCTGCAAACAAGTCCAGCAATTCCCATAGCCTGGGCTTGGTTTGTGGCCCGGTTTCAATTTCGGTGGTCAACTGAGGATTGTCGGCTTTAAGCGCCAGATAATTAAGCGTGCCCAGCTCGCCGGCATAGCGGTCGTAGTCTGTCAAAAGCTGTTGCGTTAATTGACGAAGGGGTTCTTTAACACCGGTACGATCCAGTGTATCGACCGGACTGCCATACGCCGTCAGGTAATCTTCAAGCTTTAAGCGGTCGGACAAGTCCACGTCCGGTAATTTGGGCGAGAGCCAGATCAGGCGATCGTGTTCCGGGTGGACGTAAAAAACCGGGAGCTGGCAACTACGAAAGGCTTCATAAGCGGCAATACTCATTAGTTTGGTGCCACCGGTGGCGTTAAGGGCAATGCCGCCCTCCGGATATTGGGTGAGCAGCAAGTCTTCCACTTGCTCCCTGATGCGGTCTGCATCCCAAGGATCGTCTATCAAACAGCGCTCAACGCTAATGCCGCGCGGTTTAAAGATATTTTCCAATGCATTACTGCGTTCCAGCATGTTGGCACTGACCAGCATAACCACTTTTTTTGGACGCAGGGTATCGTCAAAAATGGGCGTCAGGTTGGGTATCGGCTGGGCAGATACCAAAATTAAATGGGTGGTAATGGGCATATTGTTTCCAGATAGGTGGGTGCATTTGTGGGAGCGACGCCCACGTCGCGACTAAAAATAATGTTTCAGTTAAGGTTTGCATTGTTAGTCGCGACGTGGGCGTCGCTCCCACATAAAATAATGTTTCAGTTAAGGTTTGTATTGTTAGTCGCGACGTGGGCGTCGCTCCCACATAAAAAATCGCTCCAACAAAAACTATTGCAACCATAGCGCATCCCAATGCGGATAATCACCTATGCGTTTTACCAAGCCGGCTCGAAGTGGATTGGCGACGATATAGCGGGCTATGGCTAAGATGTCTTCTTCTTTGCGTAACGCATGATCATAAAAGCCGGCTGCCCAAAAGGGTTGACCGAACTGTTTGGCAGACAAGGTTTTAACGCTCTGGATTATTTTGGATAGGTCTGCTTTGCCGGTTAATTGCATGAGCCAATGCAAGTGATCGGGCATAACGACAAAAGCCAGCGTGTTTGCTCTGCCGAGTTGTTGTTCTTTTTTTAATAACAGAATCAGGTTTCTTGCAATACGAAAGCTTTTAAAAACAGGGCTTCTGTCTTCTGTGATCGTGGTAATGTAATAAATCTGGTTGGGTTCTGAATGGCGTCCTTTGCGCAAGTCTTTGCTGTGCGGGTTGGGTTTTTTGTGTTTTTTTAGTCGCGACGTGGGCGTCGCTCCCACGTTGCCAGTGTTTGTGGGAGCGACGCCTACGTCGCGACTAACATTCATCTCAAGTCCAACATAAAGGCAATTGCGCCGGCAGTTCTTTAATACCCACTTTGGCGGTCTCAGTCAATAACATGGGTATAAACTGTTGTTCCAGCCATTGTTGAAGCGGCTGCCAATCGTCGGCTTTTATCGGTGCAAAGCCATGCGCCAATATGGATTGATTGCGGATTTTGATATGGTTGAGCAAGCGGTTTTCTTCGGCTTGGATAAAACGGGCCGCTTCGCCCGAGGTTTTATGTTTGACTAACTGCCAGGCATCGTTAAGTCCGGCCTGCCATTGACCCTCTCTATGCTGAGTCAGCTTCATACCTTTAGGTATGTCGGCTTCATTAATGTTGGAGGTGTCCATGTTGCAGTGAGTTTTTAACAGCCATTGCGCCGTCCATTCGATTAAACGGTAAACACGGGCAATGGCATCGTCATAACGACCTTGGTCTGCACGGCGCAGGGCGTTGAGATACAAATCATAGAGTTGCGCCGGTTCACGCTTGATCGTATTGTTGTTAAGCCTTGCAATGCTTTGATTGACTTCTGGCGGTAAACTTGAGGCGTATTGCTGAATAATTGCATAAGCCTCAAGATGATTAAAATTATCCCATTCTGCAAAAGCGCGGCTTAAATCTCTAAACTTGCTGAATTGGCCGCGCAATTGGGTATTACGCGGTGCGCTAATTCGACTTAATCCTGCTTCGGCTTCGCTGTAGGCATAACGCGTCCAAGATTGCCGATAGGGTGCTATCATGCGTTCAAAGCGAATCTTTTCACTATTGGCGGGCATGGCATATTGTGAGCCGTTATGTACCTTGATTAAATCACTGCGACTGCCACTGACCAGTTGTAATTCTACGTTTGGAAATTCAAGTGCTGCCATCACCAGGCCGGCACTCATGGATTTGGTGCCGCCGGTGTAATCGGCAGTGATATTGGCGTTTGGAAAACGGTCAAAGGCGTCCTCAATGGCTTTGCTGCAATCGAGATAAATTTGATCCAAGTCATCAGATAGGGTCAAACACACTTCAAACTGATCCGCGTTTAAACCGCTTTGCACGGGTAAGTTGGGCAGATTGGGTTTTTCATCGCTAAACTGCGCTTTGATACAATTGCCGGTGCCGGTTATTTGGACGCTGGAACCGGGGCGATCGGTGGCAGGGTCTTTGCCGGTACACATAAAAATGACGTAATCAGGCTGCTGATCTTTAATCGCGCTCACTATCGGTTGATGGCTACCGCCAACAGTGCAGATCAGGATTTTGGTCATAGCAGGGTCTCGTTAATCGTTATTGGGTTGTTGTATTGTTGTGGGAGCGACGCCTGCGTCGCGACTAAAGACTGTCCTTGTGCCAGTCGCGACGCAGGCGTCGCTCCCACGAAAAACTTGGGTTGTTGTGATTATACGCCATCAAGCTTTTTTAACTCGTAACCTTCCAGACAAGCGCCGCATTCAATCATCTGTTCCGCCGTTAATTCTTTGCCGCGCCAGTGTTCCGGCACGTTTAACACCAAATGAATGTAAGCGGCACCGCGCTGACAAATTTCAGCCGCCAGATTAACCGGCAAACTGCCAATGACGGTATCACCCGGCTGGATGTCGTTAATATCCAGGTGGGTGATTTGAAGGTCAACCCTAATGTCTTGCTGTGTCGCCCAGGCAATGGCACCGGGGTGACGAGTGATAAAGTAAGTGATCATGGCTGGTTGTTTAGATAGAGGTGTTTATTTTTATTGTTCATTTTCGGTAATTGGCGTCTACAAATAATTTGAGGTAGGAGCGACGCCTTCCATAAGGTAAGTCTCTAGTCGCGACGCAGGCGTCGCTCCCGCCACCTTTTACCACAAAGCGATAAGCCATTATTGTAAGTTTTTAAGTAATTCCTTGGCTTTCTTATTACTGCCTGCTCCAATCAATTCGAGTATCTGTTTAGCAACACTTAGCAACTGCGCCTTGTCGTCAGACGACCATTCTGTGGCTTGATTGATCAATTCACGCATCGAGCTGTAAAGCGGGCCGCCGATTTGTTCACGGGCTTTGATTGCCTGTTTTTGTTGAAGGTGTTGAGCTAAGGTTTCAATTTGCAGTTGTTGTTCGGTCATTGATGCTCGACATTGTTGATCTGCTTGTTCCTTTGCCAAACGTATTTGTTCAACTTGTTCTGCTAATTCAGCTTGTTGGCGACGTTCAATCTCTTCTTGCTTATGGCGTAGCCGGGTTTCCAAGCGGATTTGTTCATAACGGGTCTTTTGCTGAATATGTTTCTCAGCCCAAAACTGTGCATCTTCATGTTGATTTGCGCAAAATTCGCTCAATTCAGACCAGTCGGTCTCAAGGGTATCACCGGATTCAACTTCAACGAGAACCCAACCGAATGGTAACAAATCGGTACGTTGGTCTTTGGTTTGTGCCGCTAGCCAGATAGTTTTGGTTTGTTGCTGATATTCTGGATTCGCTTTCATGATTTTAATATTGCGCACACCATTTAATGTTACCGCTTCTGCGCCAGAATGGCGTCCGACTCGCAACAGGAAAACCTGACCTTTAAGCATTTTGTCTGCCATTGCCGTTAGGAGTGCTTGGATGTTGAAGTCCCATTTTTTATCAAGAAATCCGCGTTCACGCATTAACGTCAATTCAGCTTTTAAAATAGGCAAATAAAAGGTGCTACATGTTTTGGCGATATGTTGCATTGTAAAACGCAATTCGCTTTTAGGTAGCTTTGAATTTACCGAACCGGCTTGCAAACTATTGACTTGTTGTATAGTTAGTTGCGCGTTAAAAGCGCGATACCGCCAAGGTGGAACGCATTCAAGTAACTTAAACAAATTTTGATTATTTTCTGCCTGACTTTTCCTTTCATTGCCATGCTCATCAACTACCTTATGTTTTTTACGATTGACAGTTATAAATACTTGCGCGGTCGGTAATTCATCTTGTGCATCCCAAGTAGCGTCTCCCACTTGTACTAGGCGCATCGGGTCAAGTTCAAATTTGCCAGCACAGAATTCAAATACTCGCTGTTGTAGCTCAAGGTTATTTTCTTTGCGTTTTCTTCCTGTTCTACGATCCTCTATTAGCGGTAAGGATTGACCTTTATTTCTTTGATTTAACATTGCGGTGCGTATCGCACCCTTAACCGATGATCCAAACAACACCGGCTGGCGCGTTATCGGATTGTAAGCGGCTCGATCAATTTCCAATTTATTAAGAACCTGGTTGCCACCGCCTTCGTGGTTAGCCGTTTGGCCCACTCGACTGTTGTATAATTTTACTACGCCATCCAGAACCGGAATTGCATTGATCGCCCAAGGCTTTAAAGCTTCACGCCTATCATAAAAAAACTTTTGTACTGCTTTAAGCATCTGGGTGTCAGGCTTACCTACAACAATTTTTGTCAGTTCCTTCCGATCATTAGAAGTTAACGCCTGCACCACGGCACCGGTATCGAATTCGTATAATGTACCGTCATCGATAACGTAGTTTGTAGGTTCGTAACTGTCACCCGTACCAATGTGCAACGGTGAAAGTGGGGTATATTTGAGGGTGTAGTGATTTAAAAAATGGGTCATGGGCAATCCCTAAAATTAACATTAAGCGCAATCACTGGCGCATAGCCTTGATGAATGGTGGCCTTAAGGGTTTTGGACAAGTCCCCGTCGCCACCAATGCCTTGACCAATAAAACCGGACGTGGGCGGCGGGGTACTAAAGACGGCGGCAGTTTGCGCCAATAACACCGGATTTTTAAACGGTTTGCCTTCTTGATGAACGGCAATATCACCATGCCGTCCAAAGCGGGTAAACAGTTGATAATAACTGTGCTGGCTATCAAAGCCCAAACCTTGCGGCGCACAGGGCGCGAGCGTTAAACAGGCATTGGCGTTATCTTGTGCCGGTAAAGGCTGTTCCTGAAAAGCGTCAATTTGGAATTTGCCCATGCCAATGCTGGCATCTTTGCCAAAACCAAAAGTGCCGATGTCGGCGAGGCATTGCCGGCAGTCTTCAAGGCTTAACCGGGTGGTATCCAGCAACAGGTATAACGTCCAGCGCAAACCGGGAACAAACCACTCCTGTTCGATACTGTAAGGCGCAAAACCGCCTTCACCGGTGGTGTTGGTCTGGCGGTTGATGGTGTTGTGGGGTTGCGGGTGTTTTTCGCTTAGGCTGTTGTGGTTGGTTGCTGTTTTAGTTGCTGCTTTAGTCGCGACGTGGGCGTCGCTCCCACAGGTGTCGCTTCCACTTGTGTTGCTGTCACTGGCAATGGTTTTGGCGTTGACGGCATTGCCCAGCCATTCTTTAAGCGGCTTTTGCAGTTCGGTTTCCGGCAGCCAGGTACGCTTTTTTATTGCTTTACTATCCTCACCTTCCGGAAGTTGATAAAAGCAACCCGGCAATTTCGGCAGTGGCAGATAACCTTCCGGAAACGCATCAGAAACGACGGCAAAGGGTTGGTTGTTGGTGTAGCCTTCCAGGCATTGATTCAAAGCTGCTTCGCTCAAGCGATTACGAAGCGCCCAGCAGAGTTGCCCGAACAGCGTATCGCCTTTTAACGGCGTGGCAAAAGCGGACAATGGAGTTAGTGTCACGCAAAAGCTTTGCATTAGGCCGCCTCTTCTAATTTGAGTTGATCAAGTTTGACCTGGAAATCCTGTCCATCAAGTTTTAGGTCACGAAAAGCAATTTTGCCATAACCGCGTGAACCGGAGCCACCCAAACCGGTGTATTCCAATAATTTAAGCCCTACAAGTAGGGTGTCGGTCAGGTCTTCATGATCGTGAACGCGGATGGTCAGGTTAAAGTCAAATTTGGCGGTGGCTGGAACACGCT
>JBAXXH010000186.1:0-6757 GCA_037127995.1 Methylococcaceae bacterium
CAATCCTGAAACCAATCGAAAACGGTTTGGCTTCAATATAGACGCCTTGTTCATAAAGCATTTTAAAGGTGTCTCGCGCACTATGCCCCACGGCCAGTACGACATGATTACTCGGGATGGCTTCACCACTGGCCAGTGTCACACCGCGTACCTGACCGTTTTCAATTTCCAGGTTATCAACCCGACTTTGAAAGCGGATCTCGCCACCTAATGATTCAATCGTGGCACGCATTTGCTCCACCATGGTCACCAATTTAAAGGTGCCAATATGGGGTTTACCGGCGTGCAGAATTTCGGCAGGCGCACCCGCCTTTACAAATTCAGTCAGCACTTTTCGACCATATTGATGGGGATCTTTAATCTGGGTATAGAGTTTGCCATCAGAAAAAGTGCCGGCACCGCCTTCGCCAAACTGGACATTGGATTCCGGATTAAAAATGCCTTTGCGCCAAAGTCCAAAAGTATCTTTGGTGCGCTCGCGGACTTCTTTACCCCGCTCCAAAATAACCGGTTTAAAACCCATCTGCGCCAAAATCAAACCGGCAAACAACCCGCAAGGCCCTGTGCCGATCACCAGCGGTCTACCGGTTAAATGTTGGGGAGCCTCGGTTACAAAATGGTAGGTTGTATCCGGGGTTATAGAAACATGTGGATCATCTTGCAACCGTGTTAAAATGGCCGCTTGATTTTTTGTTTCAACATCAAGGGTATAAACAAGACTGATCGCACTGCGCTTACGGGCATCATGGCCTTGCCGGAATATTGTATAGGAAACAAGCTCCTCTGCAGCAATGCCCAACCGCTTAAGTATGGCTGTTTTGATTGCGCTTTCCGGATGATCCAGCGGGAGTTTAAGCTCAGTGATTCTCAACATGTTTAATAGTCCAAGAAAGCCTTTTTATAAGGCTCTATACTTTTGAGTGTTAGAGTAATGGCAGTTCGGCCAGGTCATTGATAAAAGTCTTTTAACACGTATTAACCACTCCATACCAGACTTGTCGGGTTTTTTCCTGGTAGTCTTTGTGCCATGATCAGTTATCGTTTATGAGTCTTTGTTAACACTATAGTTTACATTAATGGGGCGTTTCTTGTTAGCGACTCTATAAAAGAACTCGGTAACCTGAGTCTTTGCGGTTATCAATACCTTTATTGCAGGTTGATAAAAATATTTCCGACCCGGTCTGTTGGTTTTAAGGTCGACTACATGTAATCAATTCGATTTTCCATAGCAATAGAACGATCATTTGTGAATATAATTAGCGTTGTTCTACAATAAAAATAATAAACGTTCGGTATAACAACAACAAGAGGGAAAACCCATGAAACAAAAGAAATTACTCGGCCTGTTTTTTATAATTGGTTTTTTAAATAGTGGCGCCATTAATGCCTCAGAGCATCATAGTGGCCATGGCGGTGGCGCTAGAGGTAGTAGTAGCCCTGGGACTTGTGAGAAAGCACGTTTAAACAAATTTTTACCTCCACATTTGGCGACTGTCGTACCTGAAGCCGAGTTTTCTTTTTTGGTTTTCAATATTGACAAACCAGAGCAGGTTTCTGTCACTGTGAAAAATATTCCGATTGATTTCACCGCTGAGTTTAAAGATCCTTTTTATCTGATAAAAGGGAAATTGCCTGCCTCTCTTGTTAATACGGCAGCGCGAATTAATATCAAGGTAAGTGCTAAATCCAATCATTGTGAAGCTGAAGACGGCTGGCTGTTAAAAATAGCTGACAAGTAACCCGTTTTGCTTAAAAGTCAGGCTTTCCAATTGACGCAGAACAGGCCTGCAAAAATTGCCACAGATTATAAATTTGGTTTAATTTGAGAATCTGTGGCGATTTATTTATTGCAAGTTACCTTACGGTCTTTTTGTCCTGCCTTAAATTAGGTTGCCAAAATAAAACCTGATGCAGTCGATAGCACTGCGAGGCTCTTTCATTAATTAATAAGGGTTAAATTTATTTATGTCTGAAAAAAATCCCGTCAAGAAATGTGCTGCCTATTGCCTCGCGTTGCGTTTTGATATTAATCAATTAGCCGCTGCCCTGTCCGATTCAACGCTGATCAGGATTATTAAAGGTGCCTTACTGATTGAGGACACTCACTCCTGGTCGGTGGTCTTTGCTTATGGCGCTGTTGTGCATTGGAATGTCGATTTGGAAGATCAAGGCAAGTTACATCATTTATTATTGGATTACGCTGAAAACCCGCTGACAGTCATAGAAGAAGACAACTTCACGTTTGCTCTCGATTGTCCAAACACACGCATTATTGAAGATCATATTGAAATCGAGTCGTCAGATCCCATTTTAATATTTGCCTTATCTCAAGGCATGGCTCAGTCAATTAAGCTGGCCTCTTTTGAGACCAATGCCATCACCACCATCAATAATACCAATTACATTCCAAAATCATTAGCTGAAAATGGCCGCATTAAGTTGAGCCGTCATAAAATAGCCAAAATTCGCGGTCAATTGTTTTTAACCAAAAGCGATATTATCTTAAATTATGACTTACTGGACACACCTGATTTCTTTTGGGAATACCCGGAGTATGAAGCCTTTTACAGCATTACCGCAAAGTACCTGGAAATAGCGCCGCGCACCCAGGTGTTGTCTAAAAAGCTGGAAACCATCCATGAATTGTTTGAAATGTTGGCGGATGAACAAAAACACCGGCATTCAACCATACTGGAATGGATTATTATCTGGCTAATCGCTTTTGAAATCGGCATGACAATATACGACAAAGTATTCTAAAAAAACAGTAATACCCCAATGTCATTAAGTTAAGCCGACGCGGCTCCGCTCAGCCAACGGTTTATCTTGCCAAGAGGCACTTAACTTAACGGCACTGGTAATACCCTCTTTTTTTACACGACCCCCAAGGCTTTTTTAATGCTCAGTTATCGACATTCATTTCACGCAGGCAATTTTGCCGATGTTTTAAAACACCTTGTTTTGATAAAAATTCTTGAACACCTTAACAAAAAAGACAAACCTTTTTGTTGTATTGATACACACGCCGGCCCCGGTACTTATGCCCTGAATGATGACTACGCGTTAAAAAACAAAGAATTTGAAAATGGCATAGCCGCGTTATGGCAACGCACTGACCTGCCTGAAAGTATTGCCGGTTATGTTGATTTGATCAAGCAATTTAACACGACTGCGTCATTAAACCGTTATCCCGGTTCGCCTTTAATTATCAAACACTATTTACGTAAAAAAGATCGTTTATTTTTGTATGAACTGCATTCAACAGAAATAAAGCTATTAAACGAGGCTGTCCGCCATGATCGACGTATCAAAGTATTTCATGCGGATGGTTTAAAAAACGTCGTCGGTTTGTTGCCCCCAACCGAACATAGGGGACTGATCCTTATTGATCCGTCTTATGAAATAAAAAGCGATTACGAACAGGTGACCGAAACTTTGATAAAAATTCACAACCGCTTTGCTACTGGCACTTACGCGCTGTGGTATCCGGTAGTAGAACGCAACCGTAACCAACAACTGGAAAAATCGATAAAAACCAGCGGCCTAAAAAATGTGCAATTATTCGAATTAGGCATAAAAACAGATACCCATGAACACGGCATGACCGCCAGTGGCATGATTGTGGTTAATCCTCCGTGGACATTGGTTCCCGACATGCAGCAAGCACTCCCCTGGCTGGCTAATGTACTGGGTATTGAAGGTGCAGGTAAATACCGCATAGAAACACTGGTTAAGGAATAAGGGCTATTTCCAAATAAACAGAAAAACACTTGGTTCACGAGAAACACCGCTGCCGATCGGGGGTTTGCAACCCCGACGACCGAAACGTTTAAGCTCTATGTGATTTACAGTGGCTAACACAATAATAAAATCTATGCGTGTGCCATGATAAGCAGATATTAACACAAGTCGTAAAGCCGTCATTCCGGCAGGAATTGCCGGAACCCGAACGCCCGCAAGGGCGTGCTATTAATACGGTGAAAGTCCGTATCAGAGAAAGCCAAAATCTCTCTAGTTGAAAGTAACTGAGTCACCGTGAGGCGGGATGGAGAGTAACTGGAAACGAACTGTCAGTTCGTAGGATGACGAACCCGTTTCGGTTTCATGCAGTGGCGAGCCTTCGGATTCATGGCGAAGCCTGAAAATCACGGATTACGCTAACTTGGCTGTTAAAGCGATGATTCGACTGTATGGGATGTTTGGGGATGGAATGACAGGAAGATAGTACGCAGTAAGCGGGGATACCTGCCGGTCGCAGTGAACGATGGGCAGGAGTCAGAACCCTCATACGAGTGATGCCGTTTGTTAACAGAGTATAGACAAGCTTGCGGGAAAGCTGACCTAAGAAATCCCAACAGCAGGGCATAGCGTGAAATCAACTCTGTCTTGCGTCAAACAAACGGTGAGAACAGCGGGTAGCAAAACCGCTGCGAGCAAAGGGTAGGAAGATAGATGCAAACTGAAAATACTAAAGCAACCGAACAGGCAGAATCCACAGTGTCAGAAAAGACCAGGAGGCTGTCCGAGAATAGGAACCGTAGCGAGGGGAAGCCATTTTGAGTCAGATTTTTTGAACATTTGATATAAACAGTTTGTGCGTGTTACGAAAATGAGCGGAAAATCTGGCCGAAATGGCTTTTCCGCAGCAGGTTTTCTATTCTCCGACAGCCTCCTGGGAAAAGGCTCTTCTCTACCCCTATAGTCGCCATGGATGGCATTCGTAACGCATCCGCTCACTGATTTTTATACTCGATTTTATTGGACGCAATGTAATATCGATGAGTATATCCTTAGTACTCTGGATTCCGGCGCAAATCTGTCTGGAACAGATTTGCATTTACCCGCAGGGCGACAGGCAGGATAGCCTGGTGTGAATCCATGCCGGAATGACGGATCTATGATTTGTGTTAATATTGGCTCATCATGTCACCAGCTTAGATTTTTAATTATTATTATGGGTTACCCGCTGTAAATTACATAGAGTCAAAATAGCTAAAGTGGCGATTATTTAGGGTCTTCGCGGGGACTCAGATTAGAAAATATTTAATAAAAGCCTTGAGAAAAATCAAGGCATGAATTTTTCTAAAATGTTGTCCATAAAATTCCAGCCTTGTTCTGAACAATAATAACGATTGTCTTGGTAAATAAGCAATCCTTGTTTAAGGCAGGTTGACAAGGCGGGTTCCAGTGTCGCTATATCAAGGAGGCCGGTTGTTGCTTGATACGTATCCAGTTTAAAGCCTTGTTTTAGGCGTAAATGATTCATAATAAATTCCAGGGGCAGTTCGGTTACAGAAATAACCTCAGAGCCGCCGTTTTTATGTGTGTCACTTAAATACTGTTCCGGACTTTTGGGTTTAAAACTCCGGATAATCTGTTGGGGTAATGCTTGCGTTATTTTGCCGTGAGCGCCAGCGCCTATGCCGAGATAATCGCCAAATTGCCAATAGTTTATATTATGACGACATTGCAAGCCGGGTTGGCTGTAAGCTGAAACCTCATACTGCTGATAACCCTGAGCGGCCAATAATTGTTGACACTGTTTTTGCGTGTTAAAAATAAGCTCGTCATTGGGTAATTGCGGCGGAAATTTATGAAAATAAGTATTGGGTTCCAACGTTAACTGGTAAAAAGAAATGTGTGTCGGTTTTAGACTGATGGCGGTGGCTACATCTGTTTTGCTATCCTCAGGACTGGAGTCGGGCAGGCCAAACATCAAATCCAGATTGAAGTTTTCAAAGCCGGACTGATGGGAGATTTCTGCGGCAATAACGGCTTCGTGTGCTGAGTGTACCCGTCCCAATTTCTTTAACAATTTATCATTAAAGCTTTGAACGCCGATGGATAAACGGTTAATGCCCAAGGCTCTAAATTCGGCAAACTTATGACTTTCAAAAGTCCCCGGATTGGCTTCAAGGGTAATTTCAATATCCGTTTTTAAAGTGACCTGTTGTTCTATACCGCGTAACAAACGATTGATAGATTCAGGCGAAAACAGACTGGGCGTACCGCCGCCAATAAAGATACTGCTGATAGGGCGGGTGATAGCGTAGCGTTGCAAGTCTTTAGCCAAATCATTGAGTAACGCGTCAATATAGGCAGCTTCCGGCGTGTCAGCTTTAACGGCATGCGAATTAAAATCGCAATAAGGGCATTTTTTAATGCACCAGGGAATATGAATGTAGAGACTCAGTGGCGGCAAGGGCATGTTAACGATGAGTTTAGAAAGTGCTCAGTTTACCATTATTTGAGATGAGTCGGCTGTTTTGGAGAGGATTGAGCTTACATGCTGTACAATTAACGACATTATGTTGGGCGATTTCCTGCGCTATTTGGGGCTTTCATGCTTTGATATCGCCTTGGTTAACACAGTTAATTTCCATAAAATTTATTACTTCCCTTTTAATGCCATCAATCATGTTCCCGGTTTAACTATGAAAATCTCCAGACTCCTGTTGTTTATGTTAATGGTTATCGCCGTTAACGGCCTGTTCTCGTGGTTAAGTAATTTGCCCCAAGATGCAGGGCCTGACGTGCCTGATGGTAAAATCAGCAGTGTTTCGTTTGCCCCGTTCCGTGAGGGAGAAAGTCCATTAACAGAAGTATTTCCTACGGCTGAAGAGATAGACGAAGATTTACGGTTGCTGTCTACCGAAACCCATACCATACGTACTTATGCCAGTACACGCGGCTTGACAGATGTTGCGGCCATGGCTCAAAAGTATGGCCTTAATGTTATTCAGGGTGCCTGGATTGG
>JBAXXH010000187.1:0-6667 GCA_037127995.1 Methylococcaceae bacterium
CCTGAAGCGGCAATTTTATAAGTTGCTCAAGTTATTTCGTGCTCGTTCCTAAGTAAGACGCGCTATGCACACGCCTTACCTATGCAGACCAGTACTTTAAAGCCCCAGGTCGCTTAGTCCAGGATGTTCATCTGGACGCCGACCCGGCGGCCAATGGAATTTGCGGTCAGATTCTTTAATCGGCAAATCATTAATGCAGGCGTAGCGACGCTGCATTAAGCCGTTCTGGTCGAATTCCCAGTTTTCATTGCCGTAAGAACGGAACCACTTGTCGTTTTCGTTGTGCCATTCGTAGGCAAAGCGGACTGCGATTCGGCTGCCTTCATAAGCCCAAAGCTCTTTTATCAAGCGATACTCATGCTCTTTCGCCCATTTTTGGGTAAGGAACGCGATGATTTGCTCCCGGCCAACGGGAAATTCGGCACGATTTCGCCACTGGCTGTCAATTGTATAGGCCAGGGCAACTTTTTCCGGGTTGCGGCCATTCCAGCCATCTTCGGCCATGCGTACTTTTTGGACTGCCGTCTCATGGGTAAAGGGCGGTAAGGGTGGGCGTGCTGCTTTGGCAGTGTTCATTGATAACTCCTGGTTAATGAAAAAAATAGTGGTGAGTTTTTCTAACGTTAAGTTGATGGCCTTGATAAAGAAAGTTGTGCTTTAAGCGACTGAATTTCCAGAAGCAAGGGTGTTAATAAATGATCGACTTCAGCTTTCGAATAGCGCTGTGTAATGTGCTGGGGGCAATTCCATTCACAGGCTTCCACATGAATGACGATACCGCGTTCAACACGGGCGCGATAGGACGGAACTTCGAGTTGCGCAATTAATTCGGGATTTTCATTTTCGTGGACGATGCGCACCCGACCCCAAATTTTAAGGCGTCGCCGGTTCGGGTAGTCCATCAAAATTAGCGAGATACGATCATTCGCATTAAGATTGCCGACACTCAGATATTGGCGATTGCCGCGAAAGTCGGCAAAGCCAAGGGTATGCTCATCAAGAACTTTTAAAAAGCCTTTAGGTCCGCCCCGATGCTGGACATAAGGCCAGCCGGTTTCTGATACCGTGGCTTGATAAAAACTGTCTCGTTCGCCGATAAAGTCAATTTCCTGTTCAGTCATCCCAAACCTTGGATTATCGGCCAATTCAAAGCGACTATTGGCCTCCCGGCTACCATAACGGTTTTGAGCTGCTTTGACGCTGGGAGTAAAGGCGATTTCAGCAAAGGCAGTAGCCATGATAGATCTCCAAAAAGAACCGGCGGTATTGATCGCCGCCGGATAAGGTTCAAAACATAACGTTTATGCCGCGATTTTCAGATCAACTTTAGGAAAATCTATTTCAGTCTGGGCAACCTCGTTGATATAGTTGGTCAATGTATTCAGTGCAACATGAAGCACTATTTCCACAATTTCAGCATTACTGTAGCCAGCCGCTTTTACCGCAGCAAGGTCGGCATCTGAAACATGTCCACGTTCCAGCGCCACGCGGGTGGCAAATTTGACGGCAGCGGCGGCTTTAAGATCAGATGAATGCCCGTTACGGTTCGCCGCGATTTCAGCATCATCAAGCTTTGCGATGTTTTTGCCGAGATAAGTATGAGCGGACAGACAGTAACTGCAACCATTGATTTCTGTAATAGCCAGGGCGATACGTTCTCTGGTTTTTGGATCAAGCGCTCCTTTACCTAAAGCATTATTAAGGCTCAAATAGCCTTCCAAAGCAGCCGGACTATTGCCCACCAGCTTCATTAAATTGGGCACGACACCCAATTGCTTTTTAACGGCATCCAGTAACGGCAAAGAGGCGGCAGGGGTTTGCTCTGTAGTGGGTATGGTAATTCGGTTCATGATGTTTCTCCAAGTTCGAAGTGATGCAGGTTTGATTCGCACCGCACAATGCGTTGCGAACGGCTATACTTTGTCATATTCCACTTGGAATTAGAATATCCGCCATACACAATAGATTATTACGATTAGTGGAATAAATAATGGATTGCCAGGAGGCTGTCCGAGAATAGGAACCGTAGCGAGGGGAAGCTATTTTGAGTCAGATTTTTTGATCATTTGATATAAATAGTTTATTCGTGTAATGTTGTGAGCGGAAAATCTGGCCGAAATGGCTTTTCCGCAGTAGGTTTTCTATTTTCGGACAGCCTCCTAGAGCTTTGCAGTCTTCAATTACCTATGCACTTTACATAGTTTAGTACTATACATAGTGGCCGACTTCAGTCGGCCAGTTTCACAAAAAATCAAACACTTAAAGAGATGGCGGGCTTGCTTTACAACCCGTTTTTTTTTCGTACTTGTCGTGTCTTTCGTGGACAATTTTTGCTTTGTTTAGTCTTGCTGCTCTACAGGTTGTTCAACAGGATGAAGGGTTGGCGCTCGGCGTTTACCCACATTTTTCTTGTCTCGGTGACGTATTTTGACTTTTTCCGCCGCTACTTTTTTTGGTTCTGTTTTGTTTTTTATACCGGCCGCTTTACCGGATGCTTTTAGTTTTTTGGGGCCTTTATATTTGCCTTCCAGTTCTTTAATGGTGCGGCGTTTAAATTTCTGTTTCAAGAAACGTTCAATACCTGACATTAAATTCCATTCGGTGCTTTTTACCAAGGCTATGGTGAGTCCCAGTTCATCAACCCGACCGGTACGGCCTATGCGGTGTATATAGTTGATGCCGTTTCTGGGGACATCAAAATTGATAACCAGGTTGATGCCTTTGATGTCCAAGCCCCGCGCGGCAAGGTCTGTCGCTATCATGACTTTAACTTCACCTTCACGGAATAGTTGCATCATGCGGTTGCGGTCTTTTTGATCCATTTCGCCATGCAATACGCCGATCCGGAGTTTTTGTCCCCGCAACGGGCCGCGCAGTAAATCGGCCTGAATTCTACTGTTGGTGAATACCAGAGCTTTGTCATAGGTTTCATTAAGCAGTAACCAGGCCAACAGTTTTTGTTTATGATCATTATCGTCGGCGACGACAATTTGCTGCTCAATATTGCGATGACCATCATGCAGTGTGTTTAAGGCAACCACTTTATGGTCTTTCAGAATCTTGTCAGCCATTTTGATCACGCCAAAATGGGTTAGCGTGGCAGAAAACAACAAGGTTTGTCGGTCGGTATTGCAGCTTTTGGTGATGGTTAATACATCTTCACTAAAGCCCATGTCCAGCATACGGTCGGCTTCATCCAAAATCAGGATTTCAAGATTGCTGAAGTTGGGTATTTCCTGTTCCATGAGTTCCAGAACACGGCCTGGCGTTGCAATAACCAGTTCCGTATTTCTGCGGAGCATGTTTTGCTGTAGCCTAAAGTCATCACCACCGGTAATGATGCCGATGCTAAGGTCAGTAAATTCGATTAACTGCTGGCATTGTTTAAAGATTTGTTGCGCCAGTTCACGGGTGGGTGCCAGAATGAGTGCGCGTGTACCGGGTTTGCCGGAGGATAAAGTAAGCAGATGATGCAGGGTCGGCAATAAAAATGCGGCGGTTTTGCCGCTGCCTGTTTCGGCACTGACCAGTAGGTCTTTGTGCACCAACGCCAACGGAATGGCTTGTTGTTGCACAGGGGTCGGTTGCTCAAAGCCCAGCTTTTTGACTGCTCTAAGCAGGGGTTCAGCGAGTGATAATCTTGAGAATGATAGCGGAGTGTCTGTAGGAGTAGGCTGCATTAATTTTGAGTAGTTGTTGCGGTTACGCAGAGGCTAAATGACGAATATTTTTTGTCATTATAAACTTTTTGTTATCAGGCGTTATGATTTAAATCAACAGGACAGTTTCCTTTGCATTGCTAATCAGGTTTTAACTGGTAAGCTTTGCCTAGAAAGGGTGATTATATAAAGTCAAACCATTTGATTTTATCACCGTTCCCTAACTGTTTTTTAATACGCAAAAGGGTAGAAACCATGATACCGATTAGAGATACTGCGCCCTGCTTACATAGGCCTTATGTAACGTGGGGAATAATAGCGGTCTGTACCAGCATTTTTATAGCTATGAAATTAATGCCGGATCAAGTAGCTATTAGCCTGCTAAGTCGTTATGGCATGGTGCCGATTCGTTATTCAGTGCTCAATGCGGGCTTGCCTTTTGATGGCTATCTATCGTTTATAACCAATTTATTTTTACATGCAACGTGGACACATCTACTGGTGAATATGTGGTTTATGTGGATTTTTGGTGATAATGTTGAAGATAGAATGGGGCGTTTGCCTTTTTTAATTTTTTATTTAGTGTGCGGTGGGTGTGCAACGCTTCTGCAATGGTATTTTGATCCCTTGCTTGATATTCCGGTTATTGGCGCTTCGGGTGCGATAGCGGGCGTGTTGGCGGCTTATTTTTTTCTATATCCGCTTGAGAGCGTGATCGTATTTTTTCCACCGATGGTCTTTCAAATACCCGCCATCGCTTTTTTAGGTGTGTGGGTTATGTTACAGCTACATAATGCAACGACCTCAATCATTTTTGAAGGTACGACGATAGATGTTGCCTGGTGGGCTCATTTAGGCGGCTTTGTTGCCGGGTCTGTTTTGTATCGGTTTTTTCTTAAGGACAAGAAAAATGAAGTAATTTGATCGCTTTAAGGTATAATTTTGAGCTTCAAAAAGTATGGCTTTTTGACAAAAATAATTGCAGTCAGTAAATTTTGCTGATTTATAAAGGCCTTTTAAAGTATTCAGGAAATTGAAAGTAATTATGAAAAAAGTTAATGTTGCGTTGGTAAGGCTACTTCAGTTTGTGGTTTTTGTATTGTTTACATTCATGGTAATCGCTTATTTTGCCGCTATGGTTTTACTGCCATTAGATGCAATTGCATTGCTGATAAAATTAATGGGTTTTGTCGGACTTCATGGTTTTATTGGGGCTTTGATTGCCATTCCGGTAGTAGGTTATTTATGCTTGATGGTGTACAAAATACCCGGACTTTGCAAAATGGTGGTTGATACCGGTATTGATCTGGTCAAAACGGCTAAATTAAGAGTTGAAGGCTTTAATGAAATACTTGAGGCGCTAAAAGCTTAAGCTTTTAAGCCTAAAAAAGGCGTGCCGTTTTCGGTACGCCTTTTTTTATGCCGGGTTAAAAGTGATTTTTGTTATTACTCAGTTGTTAAAAATAGAACACAGATAAGATGGATTTGACTGATAGACACTGGTAAGGAAAGTTTCTTTATCTAATAAAAAACACTTAAAGTTGTTTTTTTTACTTAAAAAAATCCGTTGAAACCCGTCCAATCAGTTTCACCTGTGTTCTATTTTTGAAGCAGGCATCTGTTGATTCGTTATTTTTTAAATCAGCGTTTACTGAAAAGGCCATTAATAAAAGTTGAAATATGGCCTATTTCTTCAATGCAAACTGAATGTGCCATCAGGTAATCATGCCATTCAATGTTATATTCCAGGCTGTTAAGGGTATTAAATACAGCTTTGCCTGATTCTACATCAACCACCGAATCCAATATGCCGTGCGCCATAAATATCGGTGTGGATTGGTTGGCTATTGAGGGTTCGGTTTTTAATGCTTCAAGGGTCGGGAAGTAAGTCGAAAGCGCTACAATTCCAGCCAGTTTATACGGAAAGTTTAGCCCGACATGAAGCGCAATGACGCCGCCTTGAGAAAAGCCGGCCAGTAAAATATGTTCAGACGAGATGCCTTTCTCCATTTCCTGCTTAATCAGTTGCTCTAGCAGTGTCGCTGATTGATAAATTCCCGCTATATCAACTTTACGCTCCAGTGACATTTCCAGAATATCGTACCAGGCACGCATTTCCATGCCGCCATTAATGGTGACGGGTTGAATGGGCGCATTGGGAAAAATAAAGTGGATGTTGGCTTCTGCGTTTAAATGCAGTTGGGGAATAATACCTTCAAAATCGTGCCCATCCGCACCTAAGCCATGCAGCCATATTACCGAATAATGGTGAGCTGATGCAGGCTGAATTTCAATTGTTCCAAGTTTAGAATGCATAGGTGTTTTCCATAAAGTCTATATAGTCATCAAGTGATCGCCCAAAATGCGCCCTACGATTAGGGTGATCAGGATTTATAATGCCCTAAAACCGGGCGATACTGCCCCCATACGCTTCCTGAGGTTTGCCGCGTGTGGGTTTATCAAGTTTGCATCCGCAACAGGCTTTGTTTGGTAAAATCTTAAAACTGGGTAGAATGAGCGACTGTCGCTGTTTATATCAAATTCTTGACTATGGTAACTGATATTATTTTAATATGCTTAATGGGTTTTGCTTACGGGTATTGGTTTAATGCCCAAAAAGCCAAAGAAATTGCACTGGGGACGGCTATAGCCCATTGTTTGACGATGGAGGTGCAGATGTTGGATGGCTATGTTGCCTTAAGTGGTATCGGGCTGAAACGGAACCAGTCGGGAAAAATTCAGTTACGGCGATCATTTCTGTTTGAGTTCTCATCGACCGGTAATGAGCGCTATAACGGGACGGTGTTAATGCTGGGACGCCAGGTTGAGTCTATTTACATGGATCCTTATCGAATTGAATCAACAAGCCGGTTTGACGGGTAACAGTATTGGTATTAACACGTTTCAAAATTTATGTCACACAGGCGAAAATTTACTTTAAATTCTTGAATTACTCTTAAATGTGCATCTTAAAGGCGATGTTTCTGTTCAAATAGGATAGAATAATT